>NZ_JBEOPQ010000037.1:0-53320 GCF_040310285.1 Pseudomonas sp. HY2-MNA-CIBAN-0224
TTAAACCGCTGTGTAGGGGCGAGCTTGTCTCGCGATCTTTTAAAGATCAAAAGATCGCGAGACAAGCTCGCTCCTACAGGGGGATAGGGTCAAGGCGCCGGGTTTGGTTGCTCTTTGTGGATGGCTTCAATGCCCGCGAGCACTTCATCCGAGAGCTTCAGGTCGGCACTGGCGATGTTGCTTTTCAGTTGCTCCAGAGTGGTGGCGCCAATGATGTTGCTGGTCACGAACGGTTGTTGGGTGACATACGCCAAGGCCATTTGTGCCGGATCCAGCCCGTGTTCGCGGGCCAGTGCGACGTAACGCTCGCTGGCGGCAACCGACTGCGGGTTGGAATAGCGCGAAAAGCGGCTGTAAAGGCTCAGGCGGCCTTTTGCCGGGCGGGCGCCGCCGTTGTACTTGCCGGTCAGCATGCCAAACGCCAGCGGCGAGTAGGCGAGCAGCCCGCACTGTTCGCGGATGGCGATTTCCGCCAGACCCACTTCAAAGCTGCGGTTGAGCAGGTTGTAGGGGTTCTGGATCGACACCGCGCGTGGCCAGCCACGGCTCTCGGCCAATTGCAGAAACTTCATGGTCGCCCACGGGGTTTCGTTGGACAGGCCGATGTGGCGGATTTTGCCGGCTTTGACTTGTTCGTCGAGGGCTTCGAGGGTGTCCTCCAGCGGGGTGAAGTCTTCGTCGGCTTTGTGCGTGTAGCCCAGTTGGCCAAAGAAGTTGGTGCTGCGCTCGGGCCAGTGCAACTGGTACAGGTCGATCCAGTCGGTTTGCAGGCGCTTTAGGCTGGCGTCCAGCGCTTGCACGATGTGGGTGCGGTTGTGTTTCAGGTTGCCGTCACGGATGTAGTCGATGGTGTTGCCCGGCCCGGCAATTTTGCTGGCCAGTACCCAGTCGGCACGGTCACCGCGGGCTTTGAACCAGTTGCCGATGTAGCGCTCGGTGGTGGCGTAGGTCTCGGCTTTGGGCGGGACGGGGTACATCTCGGCGGTGTCGAGGAAGTTGATGCCGGCGTTTTTCGCGTATTCGATTTGCTCAAAGGCTTCATCTTGGGTGTTTTGCTCACCCCAGGTCATGGTGCCGAGGGCAATGGCACTCACGTTGAGGTTGCTGCGGCCTAGCTGGCGGTAGTCCATCGGTCACTCCTTCGGGGAAAGAATCATAAAAGCAGGTTGTAATTTTTTGCGCAATCTGGATAATCGTCGACCTCTTTCTGCAGTGGAAGTGATGCGCCGCCTGCCGAAGAATCTTGCCGTTGAACGGACGCGCTGACCCGAGCCCCCGATAGCGTCTGTACCCGGCTGCCTTTGACTTGTCAAAGTACGCACTATTCAGTAAGATCCGCCGTCTAATTTACAGGGCGGCCCCTGAGGCTATAAAGAATGAAAACTTTTACTGCTAAACCAGAAACAGTAAAGCGCGACTGGTTTGTCGTCGACGCTGCTGGTCAGACCCTGGGTCGTCTGGCCACCGAGATCGCGAGCCGTCTGCGTGGTAAGCACAAGCCTGAATACACTCCGCACGTTGACACCGGTGACTACATCGTTGTTATCAATGCTGAGCAGATTCGTGTTACTGGTGCTAAGACCTCTGACAAGATGTACTACTCTCACTCCGGTTTCCCGGGCGGGATTAAGTCGATCAACTTCGAAAAGCTGATCGCTAAAGCTCCTGAGCGCGTGATCGAGACCGCGGTTAAAGGCATGCTGCCTAAGAACCCGCTGGGTCGCGACATGTACCGTAAGCTGAAAGTCTATGCGGGCGCTGCTCACCCTCATACTGCTCAGCAGCCCCAAGAACTGAAGTTTTAACGGAATAGTTCATTATGTCGGCGACTCAAAACTACGGCACTGGCCGTCGTAAGACTGCAACCGCACGCGTTTTCCTGCGTCCGGGTACTGGCAACATCTCCATCAACAACCGCTCCCTGGACAACTTCTTCGGCCGCGAAACTGCCCGCATGGTAGTTCGTCAGCCGCTGGAACTGACCGAGACTGTTGAGAAATTCGACATCTACGTTACCGTTATCGGTGGCGGTGTAAGTGGTCAAGCTGGCGCAATCCGCCACGGTATCACTCGCGCTCTGATGGACTACGACGAGACTCTGCGTAGCGCTCTGCGTAAAGCAGGCTACGTAACTCGCGATGCTCGTGAAGTTGAACGTAAGAAAGTCGGTCTGCGTAAAGCGCGTAAGCGTCCGCAGTACTCGAAGCGTTAATTCGCAGCTTCGTTCAAAAAAGCCCAGCCTCCTCACGGAGCTGGGCTTTTTTTATGGGCGCGAAAAAGTTGCTGTGACAACGTGCCACATCCGCCAACTGCCTGTGCTGCAAGGGCTGCAGCCTGTCCCTCCCGGTAATTACCTTGTTTTAGTGGGGTCTTTTCATTACCATTCGGCAAAATTTTTATAAAGATTAGTTTGCTACTTACTAGATGCCTGATTTAACAGGCCGCAAAGCTGATGGGAGAGGACGGAATGAGCAAAGTCGACGTTAATGTCGGTCGGCGTCGCTTCCTCGTGGCAGCCACATCCGTGGTGGGTGCTGCAGGAGCGGTGGGGGCGGCGGTCCCGTTCGTGGGGTCATGGTTCCCCAGTGCCAAGGCCAAGGCCGCTGGTGCGCCGGTAAAGGTCAATATCGCCAAGGTCGAGCCGGGCCAGCAAATGGTTGCAGAATGGCGTGGTCAGCCAGTGTTCATCGTCCGCCGAACAGAAGAAATTCTGGCCAACTTAAAGAAAATTGATGATCGGCTTGCGGATCCAGACTCCAAACAGTCAGATCAACCGACCTACGTAAACCCCGAATTACGCTCGATCAAGCCTGAAATCCTGCTGCTGATCGGCATCTGCACCCACTTGGGTTGCTCGCCTACTTTCCGTCCTGAAGTGGCCCCTGCCGACCTTGGCAAGGATTGGGTGGGAGGGTATTTCTGCCCGTGTCATGGTTCGCACTATGACTTGGCGGGCCGCGTCTACAAGGCTCAGCCTGCCCCGCTAAACCTGCCTGTGCCGCCTTATTACTATGAGTCGGACAACGTTATTGTCGTTGGCCTTGATGGGGAGACCGCGTAATGAGCAAGTTCATGGATTGGATTGATGCTCGCTTCCCGGCCACCAAAATGTGGGAAGACCACCTCAGCAAGTACTACGCACCGAAGAACTTCAACTTCCTCTACTTCTTTGGCTCCCTCGCCTTGCTGGTGCTGGTCAACCAGATCGTCACGGGCGTGTGGCTGACCATGAGTTACACGCCGACGGCAGAGGACGCGTTTGCCTCTGTCGAATACATCATGCGTGACGTCGAATACGGCTCGATTCTGCGCCTGTTGCACTCCACCGGTGCGTCGGCGTTCTTTATCGTGGTGTATCTGCACATGTTCCGAGGCTTGCTCTACGGCTCTTATCAGAAGCCGCGCGAGCTGGTCTGGCTGTTCGGCATGATGATTTATCTGGCCCTGATGGCAGAAGCGTTCATGGGCTATTTGCTGCCATGGGGGCAAATGTCCTACTGGGGCGCCCAGGTGATCATCTCGCTGTTTGGCGCGATCCCGGTGATCGGTAATGACCTGACGCAATGGATCCGTGGTGACTACCTGATCTCCGGTATTACCTTGAACCGCTTCTTCGCGCTGCACGTTGTCGCGCTGCCCATCGTGATTTTGGGGTTGGTGGTGCTGCACATTCTGGCGCTGCATGAAGTGGGTTCGAACAACCCTGACGGCATTGATATCAAGAAGTACAAGGACGAGAACGGCATCCCGCTGGACGGCATTCCATTCCATCCGTACTACACCGTGAAAGACATTGTCGGCGTAGTGGTGTTCTTGTTTATCTTCTGTTCGATTGTGTTCTTCTTCCCTGAAATGGGCGGCTACTTCCTCGAAAAGCCGAACTTTGAGCAAGCTAACGCCTTCAAGACACCGGAGCATATTGCCCCCGTCTGGTACTTCACGCCGTTCTACGCGATCTTGCGGGCCATCCCGGACAAGCTCATGGGCGTGATCGCCATGGGCGCTGCGATTGCGGTGCTGTTTGTGTTGCCTTGGCTGGACCGCAGCCCTGTTAAATCCATGCGCTACAAAGGCTGGATGAGCAAGATCTGGCTGTGGGTGTTTTGCATCTCGTTCGTGATTCTGGGCGTGTTGGGTGTGTTGTCGCCGACCCCGGAGCGCACGTTGTTGTCGCAGGTGTGTACGTTCCTGTACTTCGCCTACTTCATTTTGATGCCGTTCTACACCCGGCTTGAGAAGACCAAACCGGTTCCGGAAAGGGTGACTGGCTGATGAAAAAGTTATTTGCCGTATTAATGCTCGCGATGATGCCGGTGCTGTCCTTTGCGTCCGAACAGGGCGTGCAACTGGACAAGGTCGACATCGATGTTTCTGACAAGGCTGCGTTGCAAGATGGCGCGCGTACCTTTGCCAACTATTGCATGGGCTGTCACAGCGCCAAGTTTCAGCGTTACGAGCGGGTGGCTGACGATCTGGGGATCCCCCACGATGTCATGCTCAAGAATCTGGTGTTCACCGGCGCCAAAATTGGCGACCACATGAACATCGGCATGCAGCCAGAAGACGCCAAGGCGTGGTTTGGCGCGGCGCCGCCCGACTTGACCCTGGTGGCTCGCGTGCGTGGTACAGATTGGCTCTACAGCTACCTGCGTTCGTTCTATGAAGACCCGTCGCGCCCTTGGGGTGTGAACAATACGGTCTTCCCGAATGTGGGCATGCCGAACGTGCTTGCGCCGCTGCAAGGGCGTCAAGTTATCGGTTGCAAGCAAGTACAGATCGTCGAAGACGGCAAGAAGCAGTATGATCCGCTCACCGGCACGCCTTTGACACATGAAGCGTGCGACCAGCTGACAGTGTTGCCCAAGACCGGCACGCTGACTGAAGAGCAGTTCGACGAGAAGATCCAGAACCTTGTGACCTTCCTGGCCTATTCGGCTAACCCGGTGAAGCTGGAGCATCAGCGCATCGGTGCGTACGTGCTGCTCTATCTGGCCTTCTTCTTCGTCTTCGCTTATTTGCTCAAGCGCGAATACTGGAAGGATGTGCACTGATACCGTTACATGCATTGCTGTTAATCGTGCGCGCCCAAGGGTGTCTCTAAAAAGGTAACAGTGCAGGACACGGCGAAAGCGGGGCCAACTTGGCCCGCTTTCGCGGTTCTGCTGTTATGGGAGGCATTTCTTGGGCGCGTTCGTTTTTCCGCTCCTGATAATTTCAACAAGCGAGGAGGACCGCCATGGGCGTGACCAATCGGTTGGCCTGTTACTCCGACCCCGCCGACCACTATTCCCACCGAGTACGCATTGTGCTCGCCGAGAAAGGTGTCAGCGCCGAGATCATCAGTGTGGTGGCGGGTCGTCATCCGCCAAAACTGATCGAAGTGAACCCGTACGGCAGCCTGCCAACTCTGGTCGACCGCGACCTGGCGTTGTGGGAATCGACTGTCGTGATGGAATACCTGGATGAGCGTTACCCGCATCCGCCGTTGTTGCCGGTGTACCCGGTAGCCCGGGCCAACAGCCGTCTGCTGATGCACCGGATCCAGCGTGACTGGTGCAACCTGGTCGACTTGATCCTCGATTCGCGCACCAAAGAGCCAGCACGCGTGCAGGCGCGTAAAGAATTGCGCGAGAGTCTGACGGGCGTGTCGGCATTATTTGCAGACAAACCTTTTTTCCTCAGTGACGAGCAAAGTCTGGTCGACTGCTGCCTATTACCGATACTCTGGCGCCTGCCTGTTTTGGGTATTGAGTTGCCGCGGCCTGCCAAGCCGCTGCTTGACTATATGGAGCGCCAGTTTGCGCGTGAGGCTTTCCAGGCAAGCTTGTCTGGTGTCGAACGCGACATGCGCTAAGGCTTTAGGAGCCCTTGATGAATTCAAGTCGACCTTATCTGGTGCGTGCGCTCTATGAGTGGATTGTGGATAACGATTGCACTCCGCACTTGCTGGTTAAATCGGACTACCCGAAGGTGCAAGTGCCTCAGGGTTTTGCCAGTGACGGACAGATTGTCCTGAACGTATCCCCGAGCGCCGTGCGTAACCTGCACATGGACAACGAAGCAGTCAGCTTTGACGGGCGTTTTGGAGGTGTGCCACACACGTTGTACGTGCCGGCAGCTGCCATTCTGGGCATTTACGCCCGGGAAAACGGCCAGGGCATGATGTTTGATCTTGAGGAAGCGTTTGACGCGGATGACGAGATTGAGCCGGACGACGACAGTCCGCCGCCAGACACCGAGCCGCCGCGTCCTAGCGGACGGCCAAGCCTCAAAGTGGTGAAGTAACAAAAAAGGCGACCTGCAGAGGTCGCCTTTTTTATGGTCGCTGTCCCGTCCTGTAGGAGCGAGCAATCAGTCGATGTACTCAAAGAGTTTGACGATCTTCTGCACGCCGGACACGCCTTGCACCAGGTTGGTAGCGCGAGCGGCTTCTTGCTGGGTGACCAGGCCGAGCATGTAAACAATGCCGTTCTCGGTCACGACTTTGATGCGCGAGCCCGGAATGGCGTTGTCAGTCAGCATTTGGGTTTTGATCTTGGTGGTCAGCCAGGCATCGTTGTTGCGCGCCAGAATCGAGGAGGGCGCCATGACTTGCAGTTCGTTGTTGACCTTTTTGACCCGCTGCACAGCCGCAGCGGCTTGTTCAGCCTGGGCCTTGAGGTCGGCGCGTGGGGTTTGGCCAGCCAGCAGCACGATGCCGTTGTAGCTGGTGACCACGATGTGCGAGCCGTTATCCAGATCCGGGTTGGCCTTGGCGACGTTGACGGCCACTTTGGTTTCAATCAGCGAATCATCGATTTTGCTGCCGAACGTGCGGGTGCCACGGTCGTCTTCAATCGGTGTGTCACGGGTAGCGGTCAGTACTGAACTGCAACCCGCGGTCAGGCCGAGGCACAGCGTCAGGGCCACGAGGCTAAGGCGCTTAAAAGTCATTCTTCACTCCCAAACAGTTGGCTGTCGATCAAATCGCACAGGCAGTGGATCGCCAGCAGGTGGACTTCTTGAATACGTGCAGTGACAGTGGATGGGACGCGGATTTCCACGTCCTCGGGCAGCAGCAGCGAGGCCATGCCGCCGCCGTCACGGCCGGTCAGGGCGACCACGATCATTTCGCGATCATGCGCCGCTTGAATGGCCTGAATGATGTTGGCCGAGTTGCCGCTCGTGGAGATCGCCAGCAGTACGTCGCCGGGTTGGCCGAGGGCGCGGATCTGCTTGGAAAAAACCTCGTTGAAGGTGTAGTCGTTTGCGATCGAGGTGATCGTCGAGCTGTCAGTGGTCAATGCAATGGCAGGCAAGCTTGGGCGCTCGCGCTCAAAGCGGTTGAGCAGCTCGGACGAGAAGTGCTGGGCGTCACCGGCTGAACCGCCGTTGCCGCACGAGAGCATTTTGCCTTCGTTGAGCAGGGCGTTGACCATCACTTGGCTGGCAAGCTCGATGTGCGGAGCAAGTACCGCCATCGCCTGCTGCTTGGTGTCGATACTGGCCTGAAAAAGCTGGCGAATCCGGGATTGCATGTCCATCTATGTGACCTTAATTAGGGCGGCTGGTCGGGCGTGATTCAGGTGTTCCTGAGTGACTTCCCGGCACAAAAATGTGCAGCCCGCAAAGCAAAGCAAAATCGTTTTAAAAAGGGTGCTGAAATTGGCCCTGCAGCGTTTTAGCTGTCAAAGGCGTTCCGTAGCCAGTTCAAATGAGGTGTTGCGCTATCCATGGCTACCACGTCGAATCGGCACGGGTAGTTGGCCCAGCGTGATTCGCGTTGCAAGAAGTACTGGGCGGCCATAATCAGCTTCTGACGCTTGCGAGCATCAACGCTGGCGAGTGCGCCACCCCATTGCGCATGTTGTCGGTAACGAACTTCGACGAATACTACTGTATCGCCGTCAAGCATGACCAGATCCAGCTCGCCGCGCTTGCATAGCCAATTTTGCGCCAGCAAGCGTAAACCGTGTCGCTCAAGATGCCGCAGCGCAGTGCGCTCGGCATCTTTGCCTGTTTGCTGGCTTGAGCGATCGGGCATCAGTTGGGTGTGTCAGGCAGGCGATGAATCTGCCCGTTGGCGAACTCGGCCCATGGCAACTGACGCTGAATGTGTTGGCTGGAGTCCATGCTGAGGCTGCCGGACAAGCCGTCGACACGGTTTTCAGGCAGTGCCTTGAGCTGGCCCAGGCGCGACGACAATTCGAAAGCGTCTACGCCCATGGCGTATAGACGGCCCAGGCTACCACCGGCTTGTGGCCATTGCGCTGCTACTTGCTGGCGCAGTGGGTTGGCGGTGTCGAGCAGCCAAGGGGTTTCGCAGAAGCGGATGCCGTTCATGTCGTTGTACTGGTTCTGGTCGCCGCTGGCACTGAAGACGTGCGAGGTGGCGTAAACCGGGATGTCACCGGCGTACTGGTAGTTCAGGGTCGGTTTGATCTGTTGGGCTTGCTGCGGTGTTGCGGCCAGGAAGATGAACTCCATGTCCTGACGGCGCGATGGCTGGCCAGAGCCGCCAGCGTTACGCAGTTGCACCAGGTCGGCAACCTGTTGTGCCAGGGCAACCGGCTTGTCGATGTGCTCGACACCGACAATGGTGCCGCCGTTGGCTTCCCATTCCTGACGGAAGGCTTTGAGTACGCGGTCGCCCCATTCGCCTTGCGGCATCATGGCGCCTGCGCGAGTCAGGCCGTCGGCATGGGCACGGCGAGCCACTTCACGAGCTTCGTCTTCAGCCGCCAGACCAAACTGGAACAGTTGCGCCGGGCCTTGACCGCCTTCGCTGTAGTTCAGGGCCAGGGTAGTAATCGGCAGTTGCTGGTGCATGTTCAGTTGCTTGACCAGGGATTTCTCCAGCGGGCCGACCACCAGTTGCACGCCATCGGCCTGGGCCTTGCGATAGAAGTCATCCAGCGAGGTCAGGCGCGAGCTGTCATAGAACTGAACGCTCGGCGGGTTTTGACCTGCTTGCTGTGCCTGATAGTAGGCCGCCATGAAGCCGTCGCGCAGTGCT
This sequence comes from Pseudomonas sp. HY2-MNA-CIBAN-0224, assembly GCF_040310285.1. Classification (NCBI taxonomy): domain Bacteria; kingdom Pseudomonadati; phylum Pseudomonadota; class Gammaproteobacteria; order Pseudomonadales; family Pseudomonadaceae; genus Pseudomonas; species Pseudomonas sp. HY2-MNA-CIBAN-0224. The sequence goes on from NZ_JBEOPQ010000037.1 coordinate 8,996, forward strand.
TTGCTTACAGAGGCCAGTTGGCCGTCTTGAGGCAGCAGCAGGGCGATCTTAGTCAGCGGTTGGCTGGCCAGTTCCTTGAGCTTGATCAGCGTGGCTGGCAGTTGAATGGCTGCCGGGTGCGCCGGGTTTTGTGCGCGCCATTGATCGATGGCGTTTTGCTGGTCTTGCAGGCTGCTGGCGCTCTTGATGGCCAGCGCCAAAGACATCCAGCCGCCCAGTACGCCAGGCTCGGGCGTGCGCAACTGGTCAGCCGGCAAGGCGGCAACCAGTGCCCAGATGGCCTCGTTGTTGCTGTTGGCGGCCTCGCCGGTCAGGCTCTGGCTCATGGCAATACGCTCGCGCGCGGCGGCCAGGGTTTGACCGTCAGCCTCCAGTGCCAGGGCGCGAACCTTGTGGGTGCGCATTTGCAGGTCGGCCGGCATCTCGTTGAGGCGCGAGACGCTTGGGTGGTTCAGGGCGACCAGCGCGTCTTTGGGCTGATTGCGGCTCATCGCCAGTTCAGCGGCCAGGGTGCTGGCAAACACTTGTTGTGCAGGCTTGAGCTGATCCAGCGGCACTTGCGCCAGAATTTGCGCAGCGCGCTGGTTGTTGTGTTGACGTATGGCAAGGTCGGTCGCAGACAGGCGCAGCAGCGCTGCTTTTTCCGGGTCCTTGCTCGCAGAGGCCTCTTGCAGCAGCTGTTCAAGGCTGGCATCGGGCGTACGTGGGAGTTCGCCAAGGCTGGACGAGGGCGAGCTGGCGCAGGCCGCCAGCAAGGCAGCGAGGCAGAGGGCAGTGAACAGCCGCAGGCAAGCGATCATGTAGTGTTCCTGATACTCGAACAAAAGAGTGGCGAAGTGTACCCAAGCGCTGGCCGGGACGCGATCTTACTGGTGATAAAGCTTCACTTTAGATGAGTTCTGGCCACTGCGATGGGCAGTGTTTTGCCGGTTGAGACTTTTGGCCGCTCCTTTAAGGGTGCGTCCGGCCAGGCTCTACGCGTTACAATGGCGCCTTTAACTCTCATGAGGTGCGCGTTTTGACTGCTCCAGGTGCTTTGAATTCCGTTGTTGGCTCACTTTATGTGGTGGCCACGCCCATCGGTAACCTGGACGACATCAGTGCGCGTGCGCTCAAAGTGTTGCGCGAGGTATCGCTGATCGCGGCCGAGGACACGCGCCACTCGCTGCGCCTGATGCAGCATTTTGGTATCGCGACGCCGCTGGGTGCCTGTCATGAGCATAACGAGCGGGATGAAGGTAATCGCTTCATCCAGCGCTTGCTCGCCGGTGAGGACGTGGCGTTGATCTCCGACGCGGGTACGCCGCTGATCTCTGATCCGGGCTACCACCTGGTGCGCCAGGCACGTGCGGCCGGGGTCAAAGTGGTGCCGGTGCCGGGTGCGTGCGCTTTGATTGCCGCTTTGTCGGCCGCGGGCTTGCCCTCTGACCGCTTTATCTTCGAAGGCTTCTTGCCGGCCAAGGCGGTGGGTCGTCGCTCGCGTCTGGAGGCAGTAAAGGAAGAACCGCGCACGCTGATTTTCTATGAGGCGCCGCACCGCATTCTGGAGTGCCTGCAAGACATGGAGTCGGTGTTTGGTGCTGATCGCCCGGCATTGTTGGCGCGGGAGCTGACCAAGACCTTTGAAACTCTCAAGGGCTTGCCTTTGTCCGAACTGCGCGCTTTTGTTGAGGCAGACAGCAATCAACAACGTGGCGAATGCGTGGTGCTGGTTGCTGGTTGGACAGCTCCCGAGACAGATCAAGTTGTCAGCAGTGAAGCCATGCGCATTCTTGATTTGTTGCTTAAAGAAATGCCGCTCAAGCGTGCTGCTGCATTGGCCGCTGAAATAACCGGTGAGCGCAAGAACGTGTTGTACCAAGTTGCGCTTGATAAGCAGAAAGCAGAATAACGAATGGTGGCATTTAGCCTTGATTTAACAGTCGGGCTTTAAATAGAGCCGCTGAAGTTTGATTGCCGGGCGAGATTACACGCTTTAAAGCTTGTTCTATACGCTGCGTACAGTTAACCTTCGCGCCGGAGAGTCGATTGGACAGTCGCTGCCCTCTATGAAAATTAGGGGGGGGAGGAAAGTCCGGGCTCCATAGGGCGAAGTGCCAGGTAATGCCTGGGAGGCGTGAGCCTACGGAAAGTGCCACAGAAAATAACCGCCTAAGCGCTTCGGCGCCGGTAAGGGTGAAAAGGTGCGGTAAGAGCGCACCGCACGTCTGGCAACAGTTCGTGGCTAGGTAAACCCCACTTGGAGCAAGACCAAATAGGGTCCCAAGGCGTGGCCCGCGCTGGGACCGGGTAGGTTGCTAAAGATGTCCAGTGATGGCCATCGTAGACGAATGACTGTTCAAGACAGAACCCGGCTTACAGATCGACTCTCCACCTTTTTCCCCCTGCTTGTTTCGCAAGCAGACAGGCATGTAGAAATACTCGCTTCACCCCCCTCGCTTTAGTTGCATGAAGAACCGCTCATCTTAATGTCAAAAAAACCTCACTCTTAAGAAGCCACTTTAAGTTTGAAGTCCTGCGCATTGAATTAGCTGCGGATCGCCCCTCCAAAAAACCTTTCGCTTATTGCTGTGCGTCTATTTACCCACCTAAATCTCCGTAATGTAAGGATTTTCCTTCGGGCCGCGCCTTGACGGTGTGGTAGGGGCATTCCTATAGTGTGCGCAAGTGGCGAAAAGTGGCATAAAGTGGGTTTTCCAGACGTAAAACGCTAATATTTGGAGTGCCGCCTCGTGTTTCGCGGAGCTAACGCAATCAGTCTCGATGCCAAGGGCCGTCTCGCAATGCCGAGCCGGTACCGTGACGAGCTGAATTCGAGAAGCTCCGGGCAACTGATCGTGACCATTGATGCGGTGGATCCCTGCTTATGTGTGTACCCGCTCGATGAGTGGGAATTGATTGAAACCAAGCTGCGGGCGTTGCCGTCGTTACGTGAAGAAAACCGACGTTTACAACGCTTGTTGATTGGTAATGCCGTCGATCTTGAGCTCGACGGCAGTGGTCGTTTTCTGGTGCCGCCGCGTTTGCGTGAGTATGCCAAGTTGGACAAGCGCGCGATGTTGGTGGGCCAGTTGAACAAGTTTCAACTGTGGGACGAGGATGCCTGGGAAGCCGTTTCTGCCGCTGACCTTGCAGCCATTCAACAACCGGGCGCGATGCCTGATGAACTGCGTGATTTAATTCTGTGACTATTGATAGCGACTTCAACCACATCACCGTACTGCTCGATGAAGCCGTAGAGGCTCTCGCCGTACGTCCTGATGGATGCTATCTGGATGGCACCTTTGGTCGCGGCGGACATAGCCGCCTGATACTCCAGCATCTTGGCCCCCAGGGGCGTCTCCTCGGGTTTGATAAAGATCCACAAGCGATTGCGACCGGGCAAGCGCTAGCGGCCGAAGACGGCCGCTTTGTCATTGTGCAGCGCAGCTTTGCTGAAATGGGATCCGAAGTGGCCGAGCGCGGCCTGGCGGGTAAGGTCAGCGGTGTTCTGCTCGACCTGGGCGTATCTTCGCCACAGCTTGACGACCCGGAGCGTGGCTTCAGCTTCATGAATGACGGCCCTCTGGACATGCGCATGAACCCGAATGCGGGCATCAGCGCGGCGGAGTTCGTCAACACCGCCTCCCACGAAGAAATCACCCGTGTGTTCAAGGAATACGGCGAAGAGCGCTACGCCGGTCGCATGGCCCGTGCCGTGGTCGAGCGCCGTGAAATCACACCGTTCGAGCGCACTGGCGATCTGGCTGAAGTACTCAAAGTCGCCAACCCGGCCTGGGAGAAGGGCAAGCACCCTGCGACCCGTACGTTCCAGGGCCTGCGTATTCACGTCAATAACGAACTCGGAGACCTGAAGGCCGGTCTTGAAGCGGCGCTGGAATCGCTGGAAGTCGGCGGCCGTCTGGTTGTCATCAGCTTCCACTCCCTCGAGGACCGCATCGTCAAGCTGTTCATGCGCGATTTGGTCAAAGGTGAGCCGGACAACCTGCCGCGTGGCTTGCCTGTCCAGCACAAAGCCTTTGAACCCAAGATCAAAATTCATGGCAAGGCGCAGTTCGCTTCTGAAGCCGAACTCAAAGCCAATCCGCGCTCGCGCAGCGCCGTCATGCGCGTTGCGGAGAAGCTTCGTTGAACAAGCTTTACGCCAAACCCCTCCCCGGCGGAAGCTTCTTCATGCTGCTGCTGTTTGTTGCCGTGCTGGTTTCAGCCGTGGGCGTTTCCTATAGCGCGCACTGGAACCGCCAATTGCTCAACACCCTGTACGGGGAACTGAGCGTGCGCGACAAGGCTCAGGCAGAGTGGGGCCGCTTGATCCTTGAGCAGAGCACCTGGACTGCCCATAGCCGTATCGAAACCCTGGCCAGCGAACAACTGAAGATGCACATCCCCGGTGCAGCAGAAGTTCGGATGGTGACGCCATGATCAAACTCGAAGGCGCGCTCTATCCGTGGCGTTTTCGCGTGGTGCTGGGTTTACTGGCGCTGCTGGTAGGCGCGATCGCCTGCCAGATTATCTACCTGCAAGTGATCGACCACGATTTCTTGAAAGGTCAGGGTGATGCCCGCAGCTTGCGGCACATCACTATCCCGGCACACCGCGGGTTGATTACCGACCGTAATGGCGAGCCTCTGGCGGTCAGTACGCCGGTGACCACGCTGTGGGCCAACCCAAAAGAAATGCAGGCGGGTAAGGATCACTGGCCGGCATTGGCGCGCGCGCTTGGGCAAGACCCTAAAGTGCTGACTGCGCGCCTTGAGCAGCAAGCCAACAAAGAATTCATTTACCTCGTTCGTGGCCTGACGCCCGAGCAGGGTCAAGTCGTGCTCGACCTCAAGGTTCCGGGCGTTTACGGCATTGAAGAGTTCCGCCGCTTCTACCCGGCCGGTGAAGTCACCGCGCACATGGTGGGCTTTACCGATATCGATGACAAAGGTCGTGAGGGTGTCGAGCTGGCCTATGACGAATGGCTGGCCGGTGTGCCGGGCAAGCGACAGGTCATCAAGGACCGACGCGGTCGTCTGATCAAAGACATTCAAGTCACTAAAAACGCCAAGGCAGGGAAGACCTTGGCGTTGTCGATTGACCTGCGCCTGCAATACCTGGCCAACCGCGAACTGCGCAATGCGCTGGTCGAAAACGGTGCCAAGGCGGGCAGCTTGGTGATCATGGACGTAAAGACCGGCGAAATCCTCGCCATGGTCAACCAACCGACTTACAACCCGAACAACCGTCGCAACCTGCAACCGGCGATGATGCGTAACCGCGCCATGATCGACGTGTTCGAGCCGGGTTCAACGGTTAAGCCGATTTCGATGAGTGCGGCGCTGGAAACCGGTCGCTGGAAACCAACCGACAAGGTTGAGGTGTACCCGGGTACCTTGCAGTTGGGCAAATACACCATTCGTGACGTATCGCGTACTGAAGGCCCGGTGCTGGACCTGACCGGCATCCTGATCAACTCCAGTAACGTGGGCATGAGTAAGGTCGCCTTCGATATCGGTGGCGAAGCGATTTTCCGTCAGATGGCGAAAATGGGCCTGGGCCAGGACACCGGCCTGGGCTTCCCCGGCGAGCGTGTGGGTAACCTGCCTAACTACCGTGAATGGCGCAAAGCCGAAACCGCGACCCTGTCTTACGGCTACGGTGTTTCCGTGACCGCCATCCAGTTGGTTCACGCGTTCTCGGCATTGGCCAACAACGGCAAGCTGGCACCGCTGACCTTGCTCAAAGCCGACAAGGACAAGCCCGTACAAGCCACGCAAGTCATGCCGGAACAGGTCGCCAAGACCTTGCAGGGCATGCTCCAGGAAGTGATCGAAAACCCGCGTGGTGTCTGGCGTGCCAAGGTGCCGGCGTATCACGTCGGCGGCAAGTCGGGTACGGCGCGTAAAACCTCGTCCGGCGGCGTTAAAGGCTACGCGGTCAACTCTTACCGTTCCCTGTTTGCCGGTTTTGGCCCGATGAGCGATCCGCGCTACGCGATCGTGGTCGTGATCGATGAGCCGAGCAAGGCGGGCTACTTCGGTGGTCTGGTATCGGCGCCGGTCTTCAGCAAAGTGATGTCCGGTACGTTGCGCCTGATGAACGTGACCCCGGACAACCTGCCGACGGCAGCAGAGCAACAAGCTGCGACCGCTGCAGCAGCCAAAGGAGGGCGCGGCTAATGTCCCTGAACCTGATCAAGATTTTCCCTAACGCGGGTCACGACGTGATGATCCGTGAGTTGACCCTCGATAGCCGCAGTGTGCGTGCCGGTGATTTGTTCCTCGCGGTACCGGGCGCCAAGCTCGATGGTCGTGAACACATCGCCGATGCCTTGCAGCGTGGCGCAGCCGCCGTGGCCTATGAAGTCGAAGGCGCTTCAGTGTTGCCGATTACCGATGTACCGCTGATCCCTGTCAAAGGTTTGATCGCTCAACTGTCGGACCTGGCCGGGCGCTTTTACGGTGAGCCAAGCCGCGTCTTGAACCTGGTGGGCGTGACCGGCACCAATGGCAAAACCAGCGTGACGCAACTGGTCGCGCAAGCGCTTGATCACCTGGGCCAACACTGCGGCATCATTGGCACGCTGGGTACCGGTTTTTACGGTGCGCTGCAAAGCGGGCGCAACACCACGCCGGACCCGATTGCCGTGCAAGCCATGTTGGCCGACCTGAAAAAGGCCGGGGCCAAAGCCGTTGCCATGGAAGTGTCGTCCCACGGGCTGGATCAAGGTCGGGTCAGTGCGTTGGCGTTCGACGTGGCCGTGATGACCAACTTGTCCCGCGATCATCTGGACTATCACGGCACCATGGAAGCTTATGCAGCCGCCAAGGCCAAGCTGTTTGCCTGGCCTGATCTGAGCAGCCGGGTAGTGAACCTGGATGACGAGTTCGGCCGTCAACTGGCGAGCGAAAAGCACCCCTCGAAACTGATCAGTTACAGCCTCGAAGACAGCAGCGCTTACCTGTATTGCCGTGACGCGGTGTTCGATGACGATGGTGTGCGCGCCACGCTGGTAACCCCGCAAGGCGAGCACCTGTTGCGCAGCACTTTGCTCGGTCGCTTCAACCTGAGCAACGTCCTGGCGGCGGTGGGTGCGCTGCTCGGTCTCGACTATGCACTCGATGAAATTCTCAAGGTCTTGCCCACGCTGGAAGGCCCGGTGGGTCGCATGCAGCGCCTGGGCGGCGGCAGCAAGCCGCTGGTCGTGGTCGATTATGCCCACACCCCGGACGCGCTGGAAAAAGTACTGGCGGCCCTGCGTCCTCACGCCAAAGGTCAGTTGCAATGCCTGTTCGGCTGCGGCGGCGACCGTGATCGCGGCAAGCGCCCGATCATGGCCGAAGTGGTCGAGCGGTTGGCTGACGCCGTACTGGTGACAGACGACAACCCGCGCAGCGAAGACCCGGCGCAGATCTTCAGCGATATCCGTGCAGGCTTTGCCAGCGCTGACAAGGTGACCTTTGTCGCCGGTCGCAGTGCTGCCATTGCCCAGATCATCGCCAATGCCGACGCCGAAGACGTCATCGTGCTGGCCGGTAAAGGCCACGAGGACTATCAGGAAATCAACGGCGAACGCCACGATTTCTCTGACCTGGTCGAAGCTGAAAAAGCCCTCAACGCCTGGGAGGCTGCGCATGCTTAAGCCTTTGTTGTTGAGCGAAGTGGCAGCCACCCTGAACGGCCGTGTGGTCGGTGCAGACGTATCTTTCAGCGGTGTCAGCATCGACAGCCGCGCCATTGCCCAGGGCGAGTTGTTCATTGCCCTGACTGGCCCGCGTTTTGATGGCCATGACTATTTGAATGATGTAGCCGAAAAAGGCGCTGTCGCCGCCCTTGTTGAGCGCGAAGTGCCTGAGTCGGCCTTGCCTCAACTGGTGGTCAAGGATACCCGCGTCGCGTTGGGCCAATTGGGTGCGCTGAACCGTGCCGGCTACGACAAGCCTGTTGCAGCCATCACCGGCTCCAGCGGCAAAACCACGGTCAAGGAAATGCTCGCCTGCATCCTGCGCACGCGCGGCCCGGTGCTGGCGACCAAAGGCAACTTGAATAACGACTTGGGTGTGCCGCTGACCCTGCTCGAACTGACCCGGGAACACACCTCGGCGGTCATCGAACTGGGTGCTTCGCGCATCGGCGAAATCGCCTACACCGTGGCCATGACCAAGCCCCACGTTGCGGTACTGAACAACGCCGGTACCGCCCACGTGGGTGAGTTCGGCGGCCCTGACAAAATCGTCGAGGCCAAAGGTGAAATTATTGAAGGCCTGGAGGCAGACGGCATCGCCGTGCTCAACCTCGATGACAAGGCTTTTGCCATCTGGCACGCCCGCGCAGCCGGTCGCCAGGTGCTCAGCTTCTCGCTGAAAAACCCTGAAGCAGATTTCTACGCCAGTGATATGAGCCTGGATGCGCGGGGTTGCCCACGTTTTACCCTGCACAGCCCGCAAGGTATCGAGCCGGTTCAAATCAACCTGCTGGGCACGCATAACGTGGCCAATGCCTTGGCCGCCGCGGCTGCCGCCCATGCGCTGGGTGTGTCGTTGTTCGGCATCAAAACCGGCCTTGAGGCCGTGCAGCCAGTCAAAGGGCGTGCGGTCGCGCAAGTGACTAGCACAGGCCTGCGAATTATTGATGACACTTACAACGCAAACCCCACCTCAATGTGCGCTGCCGTTGATATACTCGCCGCCTTTTCCGGTCGTACCGTCCTGGTGCTCGGAGATATAGGCGAGTTGGGTGAGTGGGCGGAGCAAGGACATCGTGAAGTAGGCGCTTATGCCGCCGACAAGGTTTCAGCGCTCTATGCGGTGGGACCGCTGATGGCTCATGCCGTCGCTGCATTTGGACACCAGGCTCGTCACTTTGCCAATCAGGCTGACCTGATCACGGCACTTCGCACTGAGCACGAAAAAAACACCACTATTTTGATCAAGGGCTCGCGCAGCGCAGCGATGGAGAACGTCGTTGCGGCACTGTGCGGTTCCTGCGGGGAGAAACATTAATGCTGCTGCTTCTAGCGGAGTATCTACAACAGTTCTACAAGGGCTTCGCAGTCTTCCAGTACCTGTCCCTGCGCGGGATTCTGGGCGTACTGACCGCGCTGTCGTTGTCGTTGTGCCTGGGCCCGTGGATGATCCGCACCTTGCAAAACCGTCAGATCGGCCAATCGGTGCGTAACGATGGTCCGCAATCACACCTGTCCAAATCCGGCACCCCGACCATGGGCGGTGCGTTGATCTTGTCGGCCATTACCATCAGCACCTTGCTGTGGGCAGACCTGAGCAACCGTTATGTGTGGGTCGTGTTGCTGGTGACCCTGCTGTTTGGCGCCATTGGCTGGGTTGACGACTACCGCAAGGTCATCGAAAAGAACTCGCGCGGGCTGCCAAGCCGCTGGAAGTACTTCTGGCAATCGGTGTTCGGCCTGGCTGCGGCGATCTTCCTGTACGTGACCGCGCCAAGCGCCGTCGAAACCACCTTGATCCTGCCAATTCTTAAAGATGCCAGCATTCCACTGGGCATCGGCTTTGTCGTGCTGACCTATTTTGTGATCGTCGGTTCGAGCAACGCGGTCAACCTCACTGACGGCCTCGACGGCCTGGCGATCATGCCAACCGTGATGGTCGGCGGCGCGCTGGGTATCTTCTGCTACCTGTCGGGCAACCTGAAATTCGCTGACTACCTGCTGATCCCGTATGTCCCGGGCGCCGGTGAGCTGATTGTATTCTGCGGCGCACTGATTGGCGCCGGGCTTGGTTTCTTGTGGTTCAACACCTACCCGGCACAAGTGTTCATGGGCGACGTCGGCGCACTGGCACTGGGTGCTGCGCTGGGCACCATCGCGGTCATCGTGCGTCAAGAAATCGTGCTGTTCATCATGGGCGGTGTGTTCGTGATGGAAACCCTGTCGGTGGTCATCCAGGTCGCGTCGTTCAAGCTGACCGGCAAGCGGGTGTTCCGCATGGCGCCGATTCACCACCACTTTGAACTCAAGGGCTGGCCTGAGCCACGCGTGATCGTCCGTTTCTGGATTATCACCGTGATCCTCGTGTTGATCGGCCTTGCCACGCTGAAGCTGAGGTAGAACCTGTGTCTCTGATCGCTTCTGACCACTTCCGCATCGTTGTCGGCCTCGGCAAGAGCGGCATGTCCCTGGTGCGCTTTCTGGCGAGCCGGGGTGTGTCGTTTGCCGTAGCGGACACGCGGGAAAATCCCCCGGAGCTGGCCACGCTGCGCCGTGACTATCCGCAGGTGGACGTGCGTTGTGGCGAGCTGGACGTCGAGTTCCTGTGCCGCGCCGATGAGCTCTACGTGAGCCCCGGCCTGGCCCTGGCGACGCCTGCGCTGCAAGCGGCCGCTGCCCGTGGGGTGAAGCTGTCGGGCGACATCGACCTGTTCGCGCGTAACGCGAAAGCCCCCATCGTGGCAATCAGTGGTTCCAATGCGAAAAGCACCGTGACCACGCTGGTGGGCGAAATGGCCGCGGCGGCCGGCAAGCGTGTGGCCGTGGGCGGCAACCTTGGCACCCCGGCGCTGGACCTGCTCAGCGATGACATCGAGCTGTACGTGATGGAACTCTCGAGCTTCCAGCTCGAAACCACCAACGACCTCGGTGCTGAAGTCGCCACCGTGCTTAACATCAGCGAAGACCACATGGACCGCTACAGCGGCCTGCCGGCGTACCACTTGGCCAAGCACCGGATTTTCCGTGGCGCTCGCCAGGTGTTGTTCAACCGTCAGGACGCACTCACCCGTCCGCTGATGGGCGAAGGCCTGCCGTGCTGGTCGTTCGGCTTGAGCGTTCCCGATTTCAAGGCGTTCGGCCTGCGCGAAGAGCAGGGTGAAAAATACCTGGCCTTCGAATTCCAGAACCTGATGCCCGTGCGTGAACTGAAAATCCGTGGCGCACACAACCAGGCCAACGCTTTGGCTGCGCTGGCGCTGGGGCATGCCGTGGGCTTGCCGTTCGACGCCATGCTGTCGAGCCTGCGCACGTTTGCCGGTCTCGAGCACCGCTGCCAATGGGTCCGCGAACTGGACGGCGTGAGCTATTACAACGACTCCAAAGCCACCAACGTCGGTGCTGCCCTGGCCGCCATTGAAGGCTTGGGTTCGGACATGGACGGCAAGCTGATCCTGATCGCCGGCGGTGACGGCAAGGGCGCTGATTTCAGCGGCTTGCGCGATTCCGTCGCCAAACACTGCCGCGCCGTGGTGTTGATGGGCCGCGATAGTGGTCTGATCGCCGATGCGCTGGGTGATGCGGTTCCGCAAATTCGGGCCACTTCGCTGGACGACGCCATCGCGCAAAGCCGCGCACAGGCTCGCCCAGGTGACGCGGTACTGCTGTCGCCCGCGTGCGCCAGCTTTGACATGTTCAAAAATTACGAAGAACGCGGCCACCTCTTTGCTCGCGCAGTGGAGGCATTGGCATGATCTTCGGCTTCCTCAAACCTTATCCTTCGCCCTTGATTACGGGCCGTGGCATAGACCTCGACTTCCCGCTGCTGGCCGGTTGCCTGGCGCTGCTGGGCCTGGGGCTGGTGATGATCACCTCGGCATCGTCCGAAGTGGCGGCATTGCAGTCGGGTAACACGCTGTACCACATGATCCGGCACCTGTTTTACATCGTGCTCGGTCTGGGTGCGTGCGTGATGACCATGATGGTGCCGATTGCGACCTGGCAGCGTATGGGCTTCATGCTGCTGATCGGTGCGTTCGGCTTGCTGGTCATGGTGTTGCTGCCGGGCATTGGCCGTGAGGTCAACGGTTCGATGCGCTGGATCGGTTTCAGCTTCTTTAACGTGCAGCCTTCGGAAATCGCCAAGGTGTTTGTGGTGATTTACCTCGCCGGCTATCTGGTGCGTCAGCAGAAGGAAGTGCGCGACAGCTGGATGGGCTTCTTCAAGCCCTTCATCGTGTTGCTGCCCATGGCCGGTCTGTTGCTGATGGAGCCTGACTTCGGCGCCACGGTAGTAATGATGGGCGCTGCGGCGGCCATGTTGTTCCTCGGCGGTGTGGGCCTGTTCCGCTTCGCATTGATGGTGGCGTTGGCAGTGGGCGCGGTGTTCGTGCTGGTTCAAGCACAGCCGTACCGGATGGCGCGTCTGATTACCTTTACCGACCCATGGTCCGACCAGTTTGGTTCGGGCTATCAACTCACCCAGGCACTGATCGCGTTCGGTCGCGGCGAGTGGTTCGGGGTGGGCTTGGGCAACAGCGTACAAAAGCAGTTCTACCTGCCTGAAGCGCACACCGACTTCGTGTTCTCGGTATTGGCTGAAGAACTCGGCGTGGTCGGCTCGTTGCTGACCGTGGCGCTGTTCGTGTTCGTCTGTGTGCGCGGCATGTACATCGGCATGTGGGCAGAGCGCGCCAAACAATACTTCTCGGCTTACATGGCGTACGGCTTGTCGTTCCTGTGGATCGGCCAGTTCCTGATCAACATCGGGGTAAACGTCGGTTTGCTGCCTACCAAAGGCCTGACCTTGCCATTCCTCAGTTATGGCGGCAGTTCGTTGGTGATTTGCTGTGTGTGTATGGGTTTGTTGCTGCGCATCGAGTGGGAGAGTCGAACCCACCTGGGCAGCGAAGAGACCGACTTCAAAGAAAGCGACTTCGCAGAGGAGCCGAACCATGGGCGCTAATGTGCTGATCATGGCGGGCGGCACCGGCGGGCATGTGTTCCCGGCGCTGGCTTGCGCGCGTGAGTTTGAAGCGCGTGGCTACACCGTGCACTGGCTCGGAACACCGCGAGGCATCGAAAACGAACTGGTTGAACCGGCAGGCTTTACCCTGCACCGGATCAACGTCACGGGCCTGCGTGGCAAAGGCAAACTGTCGCTGCTCAAGGCGCCGTTTGTGTTGCTCAAGGCCTTGTTCCAGGCACGCGCAATCATCCGCCAACTCAAGCCCGTGTGCGTGCTCGGGTTTGGCGGCTATGTGACCGGGCCTGGCGGTCTGGCGGCCAAAACCTGCGGCGTGCCGGTGATCATTCACGAGCAGAACGCCGTGGCCGGTACCGCCAACCGTTTGTTGGTGCCGATGACGAACCGTGTGTGTGAAGCCTTCCCGCAGACGTTTGCTGCTTCGGACAAGCTGCGCACCACTGGCAACCCGGTGCGCCCCGAGCTGTTCACCCTGGCGCCCCGCGCTGCACTCGAAGGGCGCAAGGCGCGCTTGCTGGTGCTGGGCGGCAGCCTGGGTGCCGAGCCCCTGAACAAATTACTGCCTGAAGCCTTGGCCAACGTAGCAGCTGAGCTGCGCCCTGAAGTGTTTCATCAGGCGGGCAAACAACACGATGAAATCACCGCCCAGCGTTACACCGCGGCCGGTGTCGAGGCAGATGTTCAGCCCTTCATCAAAGACATGGCCCACGCTTATGGCTGGGCCGACCTGGTGGTTTGTCGCGCAGGCGCGCTGACCGTCAGTGAACTGGCTGCGGCCGGTCTGCCTTCGCTGCTGGTGCCGTTGCCCCACGCGATTGACGACCATCAGAGCCGTAATGCTGACTTTTTGGCACGGGAGGGCGCGGCCTTCCTGATGCCGCAAGCGACAACTGGCGCGGCCGAACTGGCGGCTCGCCTGACAGAGGTATTGATGCAACCGGAACGACTCAACAGCATGGCGGCCAACGCGCGTCGCCTGGCCAAACCTGATGCCACCCGTAACGTTGTCGACATCTGCCTGGAGGTGGCCAATGGTTGAGAATCAAAAAGCCATGCCGCAACCGGAAATGCGCCGCATTCGTCGTATCCACTTCGTCGGTATCGGCGGCGTGGGCATGTGCGGGATCGCAGAGGTATTGCTGAACCTGGGCTATCAGGTGTCGGGCTCTGACCTCAATGCATCGGCGGTCACCGAACGCCTTGAGTCGTTTGGCGCGCACATCTTTATCGGCCACCGCGCCGAGAACGCTGCCAACGCCGATGTGCTGGTGGTGTCCAGCGCTGTAAACACCTCTAACCCGGAAGTCGCCAGTGCGCTTGAGCGCCGCATTCCGGTAGTGCCACGGGCCGAAATGCTGGCTGAGCTGATGCGCTATCGCCACGGTATCGCCGTTGCCGGCACGCACGGCAAAACCACCACCACCAGCCTGTTGGCCTCGGTGTTCGCGGCCGGTGGCCTGGACCCGACGTTCGTGATCGGTGGCCGTCTGAATGCAGCAGGCACCAATGCCCAACTGGGTACCAGCCGTTACCTGATTGCTGAAGCTGACGAGAGCGATGCCAGCTTCCTGCACCTGCAGCCGCTGGTTGCGGTCGTCACTAACATCGACGCCGACCACATGGCGACCTACGAAGGCGACTTCAACAAACTGAAGAAAACCTTCGTCGAGTTCCTTCACAACCTGCCGTTCTATGGCTTGGCTGTGCTGTGCCTGGACGATCCGGTGGTGCGTGAAATCCTGCCGCTGGTTAAACGTCCAACCGTGACCTACGGCTTCAGCGAAGCCGCTGACGTGCGCGCCATCAATGTGCGCCAGCAGGGCATGCAAACCTTCTTCACCGTGCTGCGCCCAGACCGCGAACCGCTGGATGTGTCGGTCAACATGCCGGGCAACCACAACGTACTGAACGCCTTGGCCACCATCTGCATCGCCTCCGATGAAGGCATCAGCGATGAAGCCATCGTTCAGGGCCTGTCGGGCTTCCAGGGCGTGGGTCGACGCTTCCAGGTCTACGGTGAACTGCCGGTCGATGGCGGCAGCGTGATGCTGGTGGACGACTACGGTCACCACCCGACCGAAGTTGCTGCAGTGATTAAAGCCGTGCGCGGTGGCTGGCCTGAGCGCCGCCTGGTCATGGTCTATCAGCCGCACCGCTTTAGCCGGACCCGCGACCTGTACGACGATTTCGTGCAGGTTCTGGCCGACGCCAACGTGTTGCTGTTGATGGAAGTCTACCCGGCGGGCGAAGAGCCGATTCCGGGCGCGGACAGCCGTCAGCTGTGCCACAGCATCCGTCAGCGTGGCCAGTTGGACCCGATCTACATCGAGCGCGGCGTTGAGCTGGCGCCGATCGTCAAGCCGCTGCTGCGTGCGGGCGACATTCTGTTGTGCCAAGGGGCGGGCGATATCGGCCGTCTGGCACCGCAACTGATTAAAAGTCCGTTGTTCGCCGGCGCTGTGATCGCTGCCAACGAGGGGAAACTGAAATGACTGCTGCCTACGCCACGCTGTTTTCGACCATCGCCCCCGCCGATTTCGGCCGGGTAGCGGTGCTCTTTGGCGGCAAAAGTGCTGAACGTGAAGTGTCCCTGAAATCGGGTAATGCCGTTCTCAAGGCGCTGCTGGACGCGGGTGTTAACGCCTTCGGTATCGATGTGGGCGATGACTTCATCAGCCGTATCACCGCTGAAAAAATCGACCGCGCCTTTATCATCCTCCACGGCCGTGGCGGTGAAGACGGCAGCATGCAAGGCCTGCTGGAATGCCTGGGCATCCCTTATACCGGCAGCGGCATTCTGGCGTCGGCGTTGGCCATGGACAAGCTGCGCACCAAGCAGGTGTGGCACAGCCTGGGGATTCCAACACCGCGTCACGCCGTGTTGAGCAATCATGACGATTGTATTTCTGCGGCGAAGGAACTGAGCTTCCCTTTGATCGTCAAACCGGCCCATGAAGGTTCAAGTATCGGTATGGCCAAAGTGAACAACGTTGATGAGTTGATCAGCGCGTGGACCGAGGCCAGTAAGTACGACTCGCAAGTGCTGGTTGAGCAATGGATCCACGGTCCTGAGTTCACCATCGCCACCCTGCGTGACCAAGTGTTGCCACCTATCGCACTGGGCACGCCGCATACGTTCTACGACTACGACGCCAAATACGTGTCTGAGGATACTCAGTACCGGATTCCGTGCGGCCTTGATAGCGACAAAGAGCAAGAGCTGATGGAGCTCACCGCCAAAGCCTGTGAGGCGATCGGGATTGCCGGTTGGGGCCGTCTGGACGTGATGCAAGACGTCGACGGCCAGTTCTGGCTGCTTGAGGTCAACACCGCGCCGGGCATGACGGACCATAGCCTGGTGCCGATGGCGGCCAAGGCGGCGGGTCTGGATTTCCAACAACTGGTGCTGTCGATTCTGGCCGCCAGTGTTGAGCCACGAGGTTAAGACCATGCCAGGCGCATCGCTTCGTCATCAGCAACCTGTCCCCGGCCGCAAGCCGGTGCCACGGGGTGCCAGCCGGATGGTGGCTAAAGAGCCGATGTCGGTGCGTGTGCCAAAAGCCAATTTCGGCTTTTTGAAAGTGCTGTTTTGGCCTGTGTTGCTGGTGGCCCTGGGGTTCGGTACGTACGAAGGCGCACAACGCCTGATGCCGTACGCGGACCGCCCGATCACCAACATCAATGTGCAGGGTGACTTGACCTACATCAGTCAGCAGGCCGTGCAACAGCGTATTGCTCCTTATGTGGCCGCGAGTTTCTTTACGGTCGATCTGGAAGGCATGCGCACTGAGCTGGAACAAATGCCATGGATTGCTCACGCCGAAGTCCGTCGGGTGTGGCCGGACCAAGTGGTGATTCGCCTTGAAGAGCAACTGCCGGTTGCGCGCTGGGGCGATGAAGCATTGCTGAACAACCAGGGCCAGGCATTCACCCCGCGTGAGCTGGCCAACTACGAACATTTGCCGCAGCTGTTTGGCCCACAACGGGCCCAGCAGCAAGTGATGCAGCAGTATCAGGTGTTGAGCCAGATGCTGCGTCCGATGGGCTTTTCCATTGCCCGGCTGGAATTGCGTGAGCGCGGTAGCTGGTTCCTGACCACCGGAGCCGGCAGTGCAGGGCCTGGGATCGAGCTGCTGTTGGGGCGCGATCACTTGGTAGAAAAAATGCGTCGCTTCATAGCCATCTATGAAAAAACGCTGAAAGAACAGATTACAAACATTGCGCGCATTGATTTGCGTTATGCCAACGGATTGGCCGTCGGCTGGCGGGAACCTGTGGCACCCACGATAGCCCAACCCGCTGTCGCGAAGAATTAAGAAGAGGCAGGACCCATGGCAAATGTGCAAAGCGGCAAAATGATCGTTGGTCTCGATATCGGTACCTCCAAGGTGGTGGCGCTGGTAGGCGAGGTTGGTGAAGACGGCACGATCGAAATCGTCGGTATTGGCACGCATCCGTCCCGGGGCCTGAAGAAGGGCGTGGTGGTCAACATCGAGTCCACCGTGCAGTCGATCCAGCGCGCGATTGAAGAAGCGCAGCTGATGGCCGGTTGCCGGATCCACTCGGCGTTCGTCGGTGTTGCGGGCAACCATATCCGCAGCCTGAACTCCCACGGCATCGTTGCCATCCGTGATCGTGAAGTGAGCACGGCTGACCTTGAGCGCGTGCTTGACGCTGCCCAGGCAGTGGCCATTCCGGCTGACCAGCGTGTGTTGCACACCCTGGCGCAGGACTACGTGATCGATAACCAGGAGGGCGTTCGTGAGCCGCTGGGCATGTCGGGCGTACGTCTTGAAGCCAAAGTGCACGTGGTGACTTGCGCGGTAAATGCTGCGCAGAACATTGAGAAATGCGTGCGTCGCTGTGGTCTTGAGGTGGATGACATCATCCTCGAGCAACTGGCGTCGGCTTACTCGGTATTGACCGATGACGAGAAAGAACTGGGCGTGTGCCTGGTCGACATCGGCGGTGGCACCACCGATATCGCGATCTTCACTGAAGGCGCGATTCGTCACACCGCGGTAATCCCGATTGCGGGCGATCAGGTCACCAACGACATCGCGATGGCGTTGCGTACCCCCCCGACCCAATACGCCGAAGAAATCAAAATCCGTTACGCCTGCGCACTGGCCAAACTGGCCAGCGCGGGTGAAACCATCAAAGTACCGAGCGTGGGCGACCGTCCTCCGCGCGAGCTGTCCCGCCAGGCCCTGGCCGAAGTGGTTGAGCCGCGTTACGACGAATTGTTCACGTTGATCCAGGCAGAGCTGCGTCGCAGCGGCTACGAAGACCTGATCCCGGCCGGCATCGTGCTGACTGGTGGCACTTCGAAAATGGAAGGCGCTGTTGAGCTGGCGGAGGAGATCTTCCACATGCCGGTTCGTCTGGGCGTACCGCACAGCTTCAAAGGCTTGTCCGACGTTGTGCGCAATCCGATTTACTCCACCGCTGTGGGCTTGTTGCTGTACGGGCTGCAAAAGCAGTCGGACGGTATTTCCATATCGGGTATCAGCAACCGCGACAGCTACAGCAGTGAAGAACAAAAAGCCCCTGTGTTCGAGCGCCTCAAGCGCTGGGTTCAGGGCAACTTTTAAAGCTTGAGCAGTAAAAGATTCAAAAGCAGTAGAAGTAGGCGAAATAACTAGAGAATGTAAGGAGAGGGACCATGTTCGAACTCGTAGACAACATCCCGCAGAGCCCGGTAATCAAAGTTATCGGTGTTGGTGGTGGCGGTGGCAATGCTGTTAACCACATGGTTAAGAGCAACATCGAAGGCGTGGAATTCATCTGCGCCAACACTGACGCACAAGCGCTGAAGAACATTGGCGCGCGTACCATCCTGCAATTGGGCACCGGTGTGACCAAAGGCCTGGGTGCTGGCGCCAATCCTGAGGTCGGTCGTCAGGCCGCTCTGGAAGACCGCGAGCGCATCGCTGAAGTGTTGCAGGGCACCAACATGGTGTTCATCACCACGGGCATGGGCGGTGGTACCGGTACCGGTGCTGCGCCGATCATTGCCGAAGTGGCCAAGGAAATGGGCATCCTCACCGTTGCGGTGGTGACACGTCCGTTCCCGTTTGAAGGTCGCAAGCGCATGCAGATCGCTGACGAAGGCATTCGTCTGCTGTCCGAAAGCGTTGACTCGTTGATTACGATTCCGAACGAAAAACTGCTGACCATCCTCGGTAAAGACGCCAGCCTGCTGTCGGCTTTCGCCAAGGCCGATGACGTACTGGCCGGTGCCGTTCGCGGTATCTCCGACATCATCAAGCGTCCGGGCATGATCAACGTCGACTTTGCCGACGTGCGCACCGTGATGAGCGAAATGGGCATGGCAATGATGGGCACTGGCTGCGCCAGCGGTCCTAACCGTGCACGTGAAGCGACCGAAGCGGCCATCCGCAACCCGCTGCTCGAAGACGTGAACCTGGAAGGCGCTCGCGGCATCCTGGTAAACATCACTGCCGGTCCTGACCTGTCTCTGGGTGAATACTCCGACGTGGGCAGCATCATCGAAGCGTTCGCTTCGGAGCACGCAATGGTCAAGGTCGGTACTGTTATCGATCCGGACATGCGCGACGAACTGCACGTGACCGTGGTTGCTACCGGTCTGGGCGCGAAAATCGAGAAACCGGTCAAAGTTATCGACAACACCGTTCAGGCATCGTACGCAACGGCTTCGGCCCAGCCAGCGCCTTCGCGTCAAGAACCGCGTGTCGAGCGTCAGGAGCTGCCAGCGGTTAACTACCGTGACCTGGACCGTCCAACCGTGATGCGTAATCAGGCTCAGCACGGCGCAACAGCCGCTGCCAAGCTGAATCCGCAAGATGATCTGGACTACCTGGACATCCCGGCATTCCTGCGTCGTCAGGCTGATTAATGAAATCAATCAGGGGGATTCAGGTGATTGGTGTTCAGCAAAGGCTCGGTCTGCTATTATCGCCAGCCTTTGTTGATACCAGTTCGCAATTTGCGCTGAAGCGGCCAATGCCATGATTAAACAACGCACCCTGAAAAATATTATCCGTGCCACAGGTGTCGGCCTGCACTCCGGTGAGAAGGTCTACTTGACCCTCAAGCCTGCGCCTGTGGACACCGGCATCGTGTTTTGTCGTGCAGACCTTGACCCTGTGGTGCAGATTCCTGCTCGCGCGGAAAACGTCGGCGAGACGACGATGTCGACCACGTTGGTCAACGGCGACGTAAAAGTAGACACGGTAGAGCATTTGCTCTCGGCCATGGCTGGCCTTGGGATCGATAACGCCTACGTCGAACTCTCCGCGTCTGAAGTCCCGATTATGGACGGTAGCGCCGGACCTTTCGTGTTTTTGATTCAATCTGCCGGCCTGGAAGAACAGGACGCGCCGAAGAAGTTCATCCGTATCCTGCGTGAAGTGACAGTGGAAGATGGCGACAAGCGCGCTACTTTCGTCCCTTTCGAAGGCTTCAAGGTGAGCTTCGAGATCGATTTCGATCATCCGGTTTTCCGTAACCGCACCCAAAGTGCAAGCGTGGATTTCTCAAGCACTTCGTTTGTAAAAGAAGTCAGCCGCGCGCGTACCTTTGGTTTCATGAGTGACATCGAGTACCTGCGCAAGCACAACCTCGCACTCGGCGGCAGCGTGGAAAACGCGATCGTAGTCGACTCCGATGGTGTACTGAACGAAGACGGCCTTCGCTACGAAGACGAATTCGTGAAGCACAAAATCCTCGACGCCATTGGCGATCTCTACCTGTTGGGCAATAGCCTGATTGGTGAGTTCAAGGGCTTCAAGTCTGGCCATGCCCTGAACAACCAGCTGCTTCGCAAGCTGATTGAACAGACCGATGCATGGGAAGTCGTGACCTTTGAAGACGCCAGCACTGCACCGATCTCGTACATGCGTCCGGTTGCGGCAGTTTAAGTAAAACTTCATTCTCTAGTTTTTGAAGGCCACCCTCGGGTGGTCTTTTTTTTTCCCAGTGTTTAACGTAAATCTGTAGGGGCGAGCTTGCTCGCGATCTTTTGATCTTGGGTGGGGCAGCTTCGCTACCCATCGCAGCCTTCGTGCCTCGGCAGCGGCTACAAGTCGGACGTAGCCTCGCAAAGCTCGTCAACTGCTACGGGAGGTGCACATCTGTAGGAGCGAGCTTGCTCGCGATCTTTTGATCTTAAAGATCGCAACTGCCGTACACAAAGGTCATGCCCATGGGGCTCTTGCCTACACCAACGGCGGCTTCACCGCATTCAACCCCGTTTCATTGATGTTCACGACCCGGTTACGCCCGGCTTTCTTGGCTTGATACAACGCCTTGTCTGCGGCGCTCAACAACACGTCCTGGGTTTCGCCCGACCTGGCATAGCGGGTGCACGAGCCCAGGCTGATGGTCAGCCTTTTATGCTCCGGCAACACCGGGGGCATTTGCTCGACGGCGAGACGGATTTTCTCACACAGAAGACGTGTGCCGGCGGCCTCCGTTTCGGTCAGTACTACGACAAACTCTTCTCCCCCATAACGGGCTGTCAAATCAGCCGGTCGGCGGACGTGTGCCTTGATTACGGAAGACACCTGACGGATGGCTTCATCACCCGCCTGATGGCCGTAAGCATCGTTGAAAGCTTTGAAATGGTCGATATCAATCATGATCAATGACACCGGGTTACCCGAGCGTTGAGCCCGGCGCCATTCCAGATCCAGGGCGCGGTCCAGTGTTCGGCGGTTGGCCAGCCCGGTCAGCGGGTCAGTCGAGGCCAGAGCTGCGAGATCTCGCTCGGCGTTAAGGCGCAAATTCAATTCTCGAATCAGCAACCAGGTCAGCCAGAACAGGCCCAAGCATAAAAGTAGCGTGACGCTACCAATCAGCAACGCCGTGTGCTGCCAATTACTGAAAATGCTCGAGGCTGCTACCGCCACCACCACGATGATGGGCAGATCATGAACCTGAGCGAAGTTGAATAGCCGTTCGTGGTGATAGATACCGGACATGGCGATAAAACTGCCATAACGCTCATTTAAAAAACGGCGGAAATTGGGCGCCTGGCTGAGGTCTTGGCCGATGTGAACTTTGCTGGTGGCCGGGTACTGCAACATGAGTATGCCGTCAGTGTTGAGTAAGCTGATATTGCCATTAGGGCCAATGTCCAGACCGCGAAACAGATTCTGGAAATACGATACTTTCAGTTGCCCGACCACAACCCCCGCAAATGTCCCGTCGGCGGTCGAAAGTCGTCGACTGAGGAAAACGATCCATTCAGGAGTGTCTGTATGGGCGAGTTGTGGGGGGCTGATTAACAGTTCATCGCTTGTGCTGTTTCGATGTGTGTTGAACCAAGGCTGCTGGCTGGCGTTAGCCGGGGCACTGAAGCCCGGCTGCGAGCGGGCAACCAGCTTGCCATGGGCATCCAGTACAAAAAAACCGGCTGAAGACGGGGTTTCATTGGTTCGGTCGAAGAGCAAGGATTGCCGGGTCTGGGCAGGCAGCGTCTCCAGGATCTGAGTCTGTAGCAGATCGATGACGTTAATCAGTACAGAATCATAAATAGAAAAGGTGTTGCGAATATCGCGATTGATCAGTTGCACGATATTCATGGCCGAACGCTTGGCATCTTCTTCGGTGTTGCGGTATTCCCGGACCAGCAAATAGCTGACGATGCTGAGAATGACCAAGGCTGAAAATGTCGTTGCCCCGATCAGTGTGCGGCGGGTAATGACAGGAGTGCGCGCGGAATACTTAATGGCTTTACCCTCAAGGCTATAAATCGTGCCTGCTCCTAAGGTACAGCCCTTGAGGTATAAGGCCAGCTAAAAAGCTGGCCTTATGGTCACGATTTAGAAGATGTTCAGAGGATAGTCAACAATCACCCGGTATTCATCGACATTGTGATCGACTGTTTCATAGGCCGCGTTGCCACGGTTCGTTGCCCAGCGCAGGGTAAAGCCCAAGTCTTTGGCCTTGCCTTCCTGAACCACGTATTTGGCGCTCAGGTCACGCTCCCAGTGGAACGCGTTTTTGCCGTTGGGGTTGTACCAGTTGCTGTAACCGATGCTGTTCGGATCCGCCTTGGTCAGGTCCACTTCACCGCGTGAATACGAGGCGCTGGTGGTCAGGCCAGGGATGCCGAGGCCAGCAAAGTCATACTCGTATTGCAGTTTCCACGAGCGTTCGTTCGGGCCGTTGAAGTCCGAATACTGCTGCGAGTTATCCAGGTAAATACTGTCGCCTTGGTTGATGTAGTCAAACGGCGTGTTGCCGTTGACGCGTTGGTACACGGCGGTGACTTTGTGCCCGTCCATCCCCACTGCAAAGTGCAGGCTGAAGGTGTTGTTGTTGATGGCGCCCAGCAGCGCGTTGCCTGTGTCCTGCGTGTGGTAGTAGTGGAAGCCAGGGTTCAGGGTGATGCCGTTGCTCAGCGAATGGGTGTAGTCCAGATCGTAGTAGTACTGGTTCCAGACGTTTTGCAACTGCGAGGCATACAGGTTGCTGGTGACCCCCGGGATGCCGCTGAAGGCTACGCCAGCCCAGGTCAGGTGCTTGGTGGTCTGGTCATTCAGATTGCCGTAGGTAGTGGTCAGGCGGCGCATGCCGCTCTGGTTGTAGGGCTTGTCGTAGGTGACTTGACCGCCTTCCAGCATCCAGCCCGCAAAGCTGTGGTTGGTCAGGCTGATGCCCTGGAACGTCTGCGGCAACATGCGGGTTTCACCGCCTGCGATCACCGGGTTGGTGATGAACAGGTCACCGGCTTTCAGTTCGGTATCAAACGCGCGAATTTTCAGCGCCGCACCGCCCGACGAAAAGTCGGTGGGCGCATTACCGTTGCCGCCACCGATCGGCAGGATACTGCTACCGCTAGTCCCGCCACCGCCATCCAGCTTGAGGCCGAGCATGGCGTAGGCATCCAGACCAAAACCGACCACGCCAGGCGTGTAGCCCGAGGCGAATTTGGCAATGAAACCTTGGCCCCACTCCTTGCCGTCATGGGTGTCCGGGCTGTGGATGTCGTGGTTCATGTAGTAGTTGCGTAGATGCAGGTCGAGGGTCGAGCCGTCGATGAACCCCTCTTTTGAGGTGTCGTCATCTGCCTGTGCAATCAGCGGGATCGTTGCAGTCAGTGCGATGAATAGAGGACTGAGCTTTAGCGCTTGTTTCATCAGTCGGTTGCTCCTTTAAAGTGACGGCAGTTTTTATTTTCTTTGAAAATTCAGTTCTTATTTGTAGGCGCTTCACGGTCTGTGCGCCTTTTTTTAAAACAAAAAAAAGCCGCTATCATAGCGGCTTTTGAAACAATCAGTCACATACGTGTCATCAGACTGACTGGGTCGGGAAATTTTTGCACGTGAAATCAGCTGTCTTTTGGTTCATCTGTCGGGCTGACTTTGACCTGTGTTTGCTGGGATTTGACATCATTTTGATGGCTGGCTGCGAGCTCGGTTTGACGCTGTTCAAAGGCCGCTGCGCGGGCCTCGTTTTTGGCGATGAACGCAGGGGATTCTTCTGCCATGGCCAGAGGCGACAACATCATAGAAGACAAAACGAAAACGCTAGCCATACCCATACTGGTGGACATTTCAGGACCTTCTTGCAGAGCAAGTGTTGTGTGATGGGCTAAATCTATAGTGCCGGCGGCGAATGAAACAGCGTCATTCCGTACAAGGACTGTTGCGGTTTGAGTAACAAAGCCGGGGTGCGATTTGAAACACCCAACCCCGTAGTCGCTGCCAAGGTACGCAGGCTGCGATCAGATCAAACGCCAATCAAGCTCAACAGATCGCGATGCAAAACGCCGTGTTTACATCGGCAAATGCAGGCCAAAGGTATTGCGCCCCTCGCCAGTGCGCACAAACACTTCGCCGCCATGCATCTGCGCGATGGCTTTGACGATGGCCAGGCCCAGGCCGTGGTTGGCAACGCTGTTGTGGCGTGAAGCATCCACGCGATAGAAGCGCTCGAACAGGCGCGGCAAATGCTCGGCGGCAATGGGATCGCCCGGGTTGCTGATGCTGATGCTTGCCTGATGCGCGGTTTGCTCGATCTGTACATCAATGTGCTGCCCAGGTGCGGTGTGTTGCACGGCGTTGCTCAGCAAGTTGATCAGCGCCCGGCGCAGATGGGCTTTTTCGATGTTGACCTGGGCATCGCCACTGACCCGTACCGAAACGTGGGCGTCTTCGAGAATGAACTCCAGATAGTCCAGCGTGGTGGCCACTTCATCTGCCAGCGAGGCGCGGGTCAGTTTGCTGGCTTTGCTGCCTTGGTCGGCACTGGCCAAAAACAACATGTCATTGATGATGCTGCGCAGACGCTCCAGTTCTTCGAGGTTGGATTGCAACACTTCAAAGTAATGCTCCGCCGACCGCCCGCGGGTCAGCGCCACCTGGGTCTGGCCAATCAGGTTGGTCAGCGGTGAACGCAGTTCATGCGCCACGTCGGCATTGAACGACTCAAGGCGGGTATACGCCTGTTCAACCCGGTCCAGGGTTGAGTTGAAGCCATTGACCAAGTGATCCAGCTCAGGTGGAAGCGGCGACAGATGCAAGCGCCCGGACAAACGCGGCGGCTCAAGTTTCTGGGCTTTGTCAGACAGGGTTATCAGCGGTTTCAGCCCGATGCGCGCCACCCAATAACCCAAGGCAGACGCCAGCAAAACGCCAATGATCGCCAGGCTGATGAGTGCCATCAGCAGGTGGTGCTGGGTTTGGCGAAAGGTTTCGGTGTCGATTCCGATCAAAAACCGCAGCGCCGGGCGTTGTTCCTTGGCCGGGATCTGGCTGATCAATACCTTGAACGGGTACGCCTCGCCGGGTAATTGCAGGTCGCGCACGCCCGTCGGGCCTTGGGCGAACGCGCGTATTTGCGCGTCAGGCGAGCCATATTCGTAGTGGGGGTCATTGCTGATGGCCCAAAAGCGGATGCGTTTGTCTTCTTCGCTGAGCAAGGTGAATTTGGAGGTGATCTTGGCCCAGTGATCGGGGTTGCCGAAGCGATTGATCGACGACTCCAGCACGCTGAACCGCGCGTCCAGTTCGGCTTCGGGCAGCATGCTGATGCCCTTGTCGACCTGCTGGTACAGCGCCCCGCCAATCAACACAAACACCAGCAAGGCCACCAGCGTGAACAATACGCTCAGGCGCATCGCGATGGAGTTCAGGCGGTTAAACACCGCGACGCTCCAGCACATAGCCCATGCCGCGAATGGTGTGCAGTAACTTGTGCTCGAAAGGCCCGTCCAGCTTGGCCCGCAGGCGCTTGATTGCGACTTCGACGACGTTGGCGTCGCTGTCGAAGTTGATGTCCCAGACCATCTCGGCAATCGCCGTTTTAGAGAGGATTTCACCCTGGCGACGGGCCAGTACGCTGAGCAGCGCAAACTCTTTGGCCGTCAGGTCCAGACGGCTTCCAGCGCGGCTGGCCTTGCGGCTGATCAGGTCGATCCACAGGTCATCGACTGTTACTTGCACCGGTTCATGGCCGCCGCTACGACGGGTCAAGGCTTGGAGTCGGGCGACCAGTTCCAGAAACGAAAACGGCTTGCCCAGATAATCATCAGCGCCTTCGCGCAGGCCGCGCACCCGGTCTTCAACCCGCTCGCGTGCGGTCAGCATGATCACTGGCGTTTGCTTGCGCGCACGCAAGGCGCGCAACACACCAAAGCCGTCGAGTTCCGGGAGCATCACGTCGAGCACAATCACCGCGTAATCGCTTTCCAGCGCCAGGTGCAAACCCTCGACGCCATCGCGTGCGACATCCACCGTGTAGCCTTGCTCTGTCAGCCCGCGATGCAGGTAGTCAGCGGTTTTTTCTTCGTCTTCAATAATTAGAACGCGCATAACCTGCCTCAGTGATCCGTCGCCAGTGAGCGGGCGGGTTGGGATCGATGGAACATCCGTTCGAGCCACAAGTATATGACGGGCGTGGTAAACAACGTCAGCGCCTGACTCACCAGCAGGCCGCCGACCACAGCAATCCCCAGCGGCTGGCGCAATTCAGCACCGGTGCCGTAGCCGAGCATCAGCGGCAAAGCGCCCAGCATGGCGGCGAGGGTGGTCATGATGATCGGCCGGAAACGCGTCAGGCAGGCTTCATAGATTGCCTCTTCAGGGCTCAGCCCGCGGGTACGCTGGGCGTCGAGGGCAAAGTCGATCATCAGGATGCCGTTTTTCTTGACGATCCCGATCAGCAGCACCAGGCCGATCAACGCCATGATCGAAAAATCCTGACCACATATCCACAGCATCAACAGCGCGCCCAGCCCTGCCGAGGGCAGCGTCGAAATGATCGTCAGCGGGTGCACGAAGCTTTCGTACAGCACCCCCAGAATGATGTACACCGCCACCAGCGCTGCCAGAATCAGCCACGGCTGGCTGGCCAGCGAGCTTTGGAAGGCTTGCGCGGCGCCCTGGAAATTGCCGCTGATGGTGCTTGGCATACCAATCTCGTTTTTCGCCTGATTGAGCATCAGCACCGCGTCACCCAAGGCCACGCCGGGGGCGAGGTTGAAGGACAGATTGGCGGCCGGGAACATGCCGTCATGGCTGATCGACAGCGGGCCGCTGGTGGGCGCATCGACCTTGGCCACCGCCGAGAGCGGGACCATTTCGCCGGTCAAGGGTGAGCGCAGGTAGAAGTAGTTGAGGCTTTCAGCCTTGCCACGCTGCTTGCTGTCGACCTCCAGGATCACGTTGTACTGGTTGGTTTCTGTCTGGAACTCATTGATCTGGCGCTGACCAAACGCGTCGTATAGAGCTTCGTCGACATCGGTGGCGGTCAGGCCGAAGCGTGCGGCGGCTTTGCGGTCGATGCTGATGTGGGTGATGCTGCCGCCCAGTTGCAGATCATTGGACAGGTCGCGAAAGGCCGGGAGGGTGCGCAGTTTTTCGGTCAGGCGCTGAGTCCAGGTATTGAGCGTCGGCCCGTCGTTGCTTTTGAGCACGTACTGGTACTGGCTGCGGCTTGGCCCGGAGCTGAGGTTGATGTCTTGCCCGGCGCGCAGGTACAACACGATGCCCGGCACCTTGGCCAGTTGCGGGCGGATACGGTCGATAAATTCGCTGGCCGACACATCGCGCTCGCCGCGGTCTTTGAGGGCAATCCAGAAGCGCCCGTTGGCGATGGTCTGGTTGCTGCCGGTCACGCCCACCGAATGCGAAAACGCCTGCACCGCCGGGTCGGCGCCGACAATCTTGGCCAGCGCCAAATGCTTCTGGGTCATGTCCGAGAACGAGATATCCGAAGCGGCTTCGCTGGTACCCAGCACAAAACCGGTGTCTTGCACCGGGAAGAAGCCCTTGGGGATCAGCACATAGCCGGCAATGGCCATCGCCAACGTCACGCCAAACACGCCCAGCATCAGCCGCTGGTGGGCCAGTGCGCGTTTCAGGCCGGTGTCATACAAGGCCAGCAACCGCTCGCCAAAGCCGGGTTTGGCGTCGGCGTGATGCACCGGCGCGCGCATAAACAGCGCGGCGAGGGTGGGCGCCAGGGTCAGTGACACCAGCACGGAAATAACGATAGTTGAGGTGGCGGTCAGGGCGAACTCTTTAAACAGTCGCCCGACTACACCGCCCATAAACAGCAGCGGAATAAACGCCGCCACCAGCGAGAAGCTGATCGATACCACTGTGAAACCAATCTCGCTGGAGCCCTTGATCGCCGCATCGCGCATGCTTTCGCCTGCTTCGAGATGGCGGTGGATGTTCTCTACCACCACAATCGCATCGTCGACCACAAAGCCTACGGCCACCACAATCGCCACCAGCGTCAGGTTATTCAGGCTGAACCCGAGCACGTACATCAAGGCAAAGCTGGCAATCAGCGACACCCCCAGCACGGCAGACACAATCAACGTGGCAGACCATTGGCGCAGGAACAGCGCCATGACGGCGACCACCAGCAGCACCGCGATCAGCAGGGTGATTTCCACTTCATGCAACGAGGCGCGGATGGTCTGGGTGCGGTCGCTCAGCACCGTGACCTCGACCGAGGCCGGGAGCATGGCTTGCAGGCCGGGCAGGGCGGCCTGGATGCGGTCGACGGTTTCCACAATATTGGCCCCCGGCTGGCGTGAAATCACCAGGTTGACCCCCGGCCGGTGGCCCGACCAGGCTTGCACATAGTCATTCTCGGAGCCGTTGATCACCCGCGCCACGTCGCGCAACTGCACCGGGGCGCCGTCTTTGTATGACACGATCAACTGGCCGTACTCGTCGGCATCGAACAGTTGGTCGTTGGTCGCCAGGGTCGAGATGCTCGATGGGCCGTACAGCGCGCCCTTGGCCAGATTGAGGCTGGTTTGCTGCAACGCCAGACGGATATCGGCGAGGGTCAGGCCGATGGCGGCCAATTTGTCAGCGCTGGCCTGGACCCGGATCGCCGGGCGTTGTTGGCCGGTGATATTGATCTGCCCCACGCCGTCGATCTGGCTGATTTGCCGGGCGAGCAGAGTTTCGACGTAATCGCTGAGTTCAGTGCCGGGCATTTGCAACGAACTGATGCTGAGGATCAGCACCGGGCTGTCCGCCGGGTTGACCTTGCGCCAGGTCGGCAGCGTGGGCATGTCTTTGGGCAACTTGCCGGACGCGGTGTTGATCGCCGCCTGGACTTCCTGTGCGGCGGTGTCGATGCTCTTGTCGAGGGTAAATTGCAGGGTCAGGGTGGTTGACCCCAGCGCGCTGCTGGAGGTCATTTGGGTCACGCCGGGGATGGCGCTGAACTGCACCTCCAAAGGCGTTGCGACCGATGAAGCCATGGTGTCCGGGCTGGCACCGGGCAGTTGCGCCGACACTTGTATGGTCGGGAATTCCGCCTCGGGCAGCGGCGCGACGGGCAAGCGTGGAAAGGCAATCAGGCCCAGCAGCACTAACGCAAAGGTCAGCAGCACCGTGGCAATCGGGTGATCGACGCACCAGGCCGAGAGTGAGCGGCTGCGGGTCATGGCTGCACCAGCTTGGCGTGTTCGGTGTCAGCCAGGGCGGGCTCGCTCAGGGTTTCGATTTTTGAACCGGGTTTGAGCCGCGACTGGCCCTCGCTGACCAGCGTATCGCCCGGTTTGACGCCGCTGACGATGTTCAACTCTGTGTCCTGATAGAGGACTTGTACGGGCACGGTTTCGACCTGGTCGCCGTTGACCCGGTACACGAAATACGTGTCCAGCCCGCGTTGCACAACGGGCGGGGGGACGACCAGGGCGTTTTGATCAAGCCCGGTTTGAATCTCGACATTCACCAGTTGCCCCGGCCAGAGCGCATGGGTGGGGTTATCGAACTGCGCTTTGACCTTGATGGTGCCGGTGGTGGCAGACACCTGATTGTCGATCAGGCTCAAGCGCCCTTCGCCCAACGGCGTGCCGCTATGGTCCGCGTCGCCAATAAAGGCTTTGACCAGGGCCGGATCTTTGGCGTTGAGCAGTTCATGCAACGTGGGCAGCAACTGTTGGGGCAGGGAAAACTCGACGGCGATCGGATCGAGTTGGGTCACGGAAAATAACCCCTGGGTATCGCTCACCCGCAAAAAGTTGCCCGGGTCCACGGCGCGGATCCCCACACGGCCAGTGACCGGCGAGTGAATTTGCGTATACGACAGTTGCACCTGCGCCGCTTCAATTGCCGCCTGATTGCCTACTGCCGTGGCTTTTAGCTGATTGACCAGCGCCTGTTGCTGGTCAAGGGTTTGCTTGGACACGCCGTTGTCGACGCTCAGCAACTGGTAGCGCTTGAGGTCGATCAATGCGCCCTGCAACTGCGCCTGATTTTGCTGCAGTTGGGCTTTGGCCTGATCCAGACTGGCCTTGATTGAGCGGTCATCCAGGGTTGCGAGCAAATCACCGGCCTGGACCGTTTGCCCTTCTTTAACCAGCAACTGGGTGAGGATGCCGTCAATCTGTGGGCGAATGACCACACTGTGGAGCGACAGCACGGCGCCAATCCCGCTGACCGTGCGCGGTACGTCTTGCTGCACCACTTGAATGACCCGCACCGGCACGGCGGTAGATGCGACAGCGGTGTGCGAAGCCGGGCGCTTGAGTAGCCAGAGGCCTGCGCCGAGCAGAGCAATCACCAGCGTGCCGAGGACTATGTGTTTGGTTTGAATGCGCATGCCAGGCCGTGTGCGTGGAAAGGGGGAAGTCAGGGTTATAGCGGTTGAATCCGGTCAGCAGAGTGACTGCAAACTGACATTACGGACAGGAACATAAAAATAGTGTGATAACCGTCAAGAAAGAGCTGCCCACGTCGATAGTTTTGTAGAGGGTGCGCTCCAGCGTTCCCGCTCAGGGGGCGTGAACGATGAAGAAAATGGCGCTAAGTTGTGCTGCGTGTGCGTTGATGTTGTTGGCTAGTGAAGCTGAGGCGCAGTCGGTTGTCAGAAGCGGGATGATTCACTTTCAGGGCGCTATTGTGGAGTCTTCCTACGAGATCGCCCCGGCCAGCGAGATGAGCACGGGTGAGTCCGTCAAGCTGATAGAGGTCGAGCCCGGTGTTGTCATTGCGGTGAATATGGCCTCGCGAGGTGCCGGTGGCAGCGAGCCGCTCTTTTCCACGGCCTTTGAAGCGCTTAAAAACGAGCCACTTGCCAGTGATAACGTGTCGGCCGGTAAGCGCAGCGTGCTGACTATTTCCTACCGGTGACTGCTCGGCGGGTTGATCGGGCAGGTATACTGCGCGTCTTGCGCCAACTGGCCGATCACTCCCCCGTACTCCGGAGCTTTCATGACAACTCCTGCACAACCGGCTGCTCCTGATGCCGTGAGCGCCGAACCCACTGAAAACGAATCGACTGTCGATACCGCACAAAAGCCGGTGATCCCTGCGTTCACGTTTCCGTTCAAGCCTGCTGATTTTGCCAAGAACAAAGCCAATTCCAAAGGCCAGACCCATTACAAAAAAGGTGAAGGTCACGGCCATACCAAAACCCCTGGCGCAGCGCCTCCCGGTACTCGTCGCTCCATGGGAAAACGCTGATTGATGCTACAAAATGTGGCTTTGTGCCACTATTGGTCGGATAGGCCGTATTAATGCCTTTTGATATGCGCTAGATCAGTATTTGGTTAATTGGGGAGCATAAAGTCGACGCCCCGCCGACTCTTACTCCCTAATAACTGAGCGTGCTGTCATGAAAATCAATCTACCGATTACCGGCCGAGCTGTTGATTTCGCACCCGACGCCAACATCCTTTCTACCACTGACCTGAACAGTGCTATCACCTACGCCAATGATGACTTCATCAAAGTCAGCGGTTATTCGCTGAGCGAGTTGCTCGGCAACCCGCATAGCCTGCTGCGCCACCCCGATATGCCGTCTGCAGCCTTCAGTCACATGTGGCAGACCCTCAAGGCCGGGCGTTCGTGGATGGGCATGGTGAAAAACCGCTGCAAAAATGGTGACCATTATTGGGTCAGCGCTTACGTCACGCCGGTGATGAAAAACGGCGAAATCGTTGAGTATCAATCGGTGCGTACCTGTCCTAGCCCTGAGTGTGTGCAACTGGCCGAGGCTGATTACGCCGAGTTGCGCTCGGGGCGCACGCCGCTATGGCAGCGTCTGCCGCGGGTCAGGCTGGCGGGCAAGCTGGCGCTGTTTGTCAGCGCCGTGTTTGCCGGGGCGACGACGTTGGTCACTGTTTTGCTGCCGTCTATCGACTGGCAGGCCGGCGTGGTCATTTGGTTGACCGGCAGCCTGTTGAGCTCGGTGGCGATTGCCTGGCTGCTGCGCCCACTTAATGCCTTGACCCGCCGCGCTCAAGACGTCGGCCATAACCCGCTAAGCCAGCACATCTATACCGGGCGGCGAGATGAGATGGGGCAGATCGCATTTGCCCTGCAGATGCTCGAAGCCCAGACCGGTGCAATGGTGGGGCGTATCGGTGATGCGTCGCAACGCTTGGCCGGGCATGCCAGTGAGCTGGTGCAGCACCTCGAAAGCAGCCACTCCAGCACCCTTAGTCAGCAACATGAAACCGATCAGGTGGCCACGGCGATTCATGAAATGAGCGCCAGCGTGGCGCAAGTCGCGAACAATGCCCAGCAAGCTTCGCAAGCGGCTGACCGGGTCGAAAACGAAACCCGTGAAGGGCATGAGTTGGTGATGCAGAGCCGCAGTTCGGTGCAGCACCTGGCAGGCGAACTGGTTCGGGCAACCGAGGTGATCCACCACCTGGAAGGCCACAGCAGCGACATTTCATCGGTGCTGGAGGTGATTCGCAGCATCGCTGAGCAAACCAATTTGCTGGCGCTGAATGCGGCGATTGAAGCCGCCCGGGCGGGTGATCAAGGGCGTGGATTTGCCGTGGTGGCCGACGAAGTGCGCAGCTTGGCGCAGCGCACACAACACTCAACCAACGAAATCCAGCAGATGATCCTCACCTTGCAAGACGGCGCCCGGGCCGCCGTGCAGGTGATGCAGCAAAGCAGCCAGCATGCTGAAAACAGCGTCAGCCAGGCGCAGTTGGCCAGCAGCGCACTGGACGAGATCACTCAACAGGTGAAAAAAATCACCCAGATGAGCGTACAAATCGCCTTGGCGGTGGAAGAGCAAAGCGTGGTCAGCGAAGACATCAATCGCAACATCGCGGGTATTCGCAGTGCCGGGGATGTCACTGTGCTTGCCGGGCAGCACAGCCATCGCAGCTCCGGTGATGTGGCGGAGCTGGCTGTCAGCCTGCGTTCATTGGCGCAAGAATTCTGGCAGACCCGGCGTTAGCGCTTACAGCGCTTCGCGCCGTATCAGTTGCATGCCGAATTTGGCGTAAAGCTGGCGGGCGGGGTGATTGTGTTCCATGACCTTGAGGTCGACACAGGCTTCACCGCGCTGCTGGAACGCACTGAATACCTGATTGAGCAGTGCGCCGCCCAAGCCCCGATTTTGCATGCAGGGGTGTACCACCAGGTCCTTGAGGTAAGCGCTGGTCCAGGCAAGGGCCACGCCGACCACCTGGCTGTCGAGCAGGCTGACAAAACACAGCTGCGGGTCGTATTCAGCGTCATGCAGCAGGTCGTGCTGCCAGCGCTCCAGCGGTTGCAGATCACCCTGACCTGCGCCATAGCCCTGTTCCAGCAGGGCGTGCACGCGGGGCAGCAGCGCCGGGGTGAGGGCGCACAGCAGGATGCCCTGCGGCCACGGCACGGGTCTCAGAGGCTGGCGCAGGTCTTTGCGCAGCAGCAAACAGTGGTCACTCATTGAACTCAGACGCCTTGCTCGGCCACGGTACGGGCGGCAAGGATCAGGCATTGCGTGAGTTCCGGCGAGGAGAATTTGGTCAGCACCGCATTGGCCCCGGCCAGACGGGCTTTTTCGCTGTTCATCGCACTGTCGAGCGAGGTGTGCAGCAGCACGTACAAATGCGCAAAGTCCGGCGTCTCGCGCACGGTGCGGGTGAAGGCGTAGCCGTCCATCTCGGACATTTCGATGTCAGACACCAGCACATTGATTTGCTCTGGCGTGCCATGCAGCTCCAGCAAGCGCTCAATGGCCTCTTTCGCGCTGCGGGCTGTGTGGCAATGCAGGCCGAGATTACGCAGAGTGATCACCGATTGTTGCAGCGCCACCTGGCTGTCATCGACCACCAGGATTCGCGCCTTGGCCAGCAATTGCGTTTCTTCGCGGCTTAGGGCTTCAGTGTTCGGCTCAATTCGGGCGGGCGTGATGCCATGAATCACTTTCTCAATGTCCAGCACCTGCACCAGCGCGCCGTCCACTTGTGTGACGCCGGTGATGTACGAGCGCTTGCCTGAACCGTAGGGCGGCGGGCGGATATCGGTGCTCAGGCAATGCACGATTTTGCTCACTGCCTGCACGTGCAAGCCCTGCTTGGAACGACTGACATCGGTCACGATCAGGCAGCCGCCGTCGGGATCGAGCAACGGTTGCTCGCCAATGGCGCGGCTCAGGTCAATGACCGACAGCGAGGCCCCGCGCAGCACCGCAATGCCTTTCACATGGGGATGCGACTCGGGCATTTTGGTCAGCGGCGGGCACGGAATGATTTCGCTGACCTTCAACAGATTGATCGCCATCAGCTTGCCGCTGCGCAACGTGAACAGCAGCAAAGACATCGAGTCGGCGCGGGCGTGGGTGGATGACATAAATACCTTCTGAGATAAGGGCAGCAATACCGGGTTATCGACCCGAGCGGCGAATCCTGTAGGCGATCTCCACCTGTAGCCGCTGACGAGGCACGAGGCTGCGATGGGTTGCGAAGCGACCTCCGGCGTCGGTCCTGCGGCCCGCATCGCAGCCTCGTGCCTCGGTAGCGGCTACAGGGGGGTTATTTCAACCCCAAACGCTTGGCCATTCGGCCCAGGTTCGCCCGGTCCAGACCCAGTTCGCGGGCGGCGCTGGCCCAGTTGTGTTGATGGCGCTCAAGGCAGGCGCTGATCAACTGGCGCTGGTAGTTCTCCGTGGCCTGGCGCAAGTCACCAATGACCGGCGGTAGCGGCTCTTGCTCTGCCACTGCAGGGCCGTCCTGCGGCGTCGGCAAGTCCAGGTCAGCGGCGGTCAGGGTCAAGATGCGCGGTCGGGTTTTGCAGTTGCCCAATGCCTTGAGCGTGCTGCGGCCGATCAAGTGTTCCAGTTCGCGCACATTGCCCGGCCATGAGTAATGCAGCAGCGCGGCTTGGGCATCCGGGCTCAGGCGCAAGCTGCCCAGGCCCATGCGTGAGCGGTTTTGCTCCAGAAAGAAGCCGCTTAGCAGCAGCACATCGCGCCCGCGTTCGCGCAGGGCGGGCACGTTGAGCGGGTAGACGCTCAAACGGTGATAGAAGTCGGTGCGATAGCGACCGCTGCGCACTTCTTCTGCCAGATCGCGATTGGTCGCGGCAATCAGGCGCACATCGACGCGGTGTTCCTGATCCGAGCCCAAGCGCTGCAATTGCCCGCTTTGCAGCACGCGCAGCAGTTTGGCTTGCACCGTCAATGACAGCTCGCCCACTTCGTCCAGAAACAACGTGCCGCCATTGGCCAGTTCAAACTTGCCACGGCGATCGCTGGTGGCGCCGGTAAAGGCGCCGCGCACATGGCCGAACAGTTCGCTTTCGACCAGGGTGTCGGGCAGGGCGGCGCAGTTCAAGCTGATCATCGGCTTGTCGGCGCGCGGCGAGGCGGCATGAATGGCTTGGGCGACCAGCTCTTTGCCGACCCCGGTTTCGCCGGTGATCAACACCGTCAGGTCGCTGTTGCCCACCAAGGCAATCTCTTCGAGCAGGTGTTTATGGGCGGCGCTCTGGCCAATCAGCTCTTTATTGGGCAAAGGATGAGCCTGACGATACAGCTCGGCTTTTTGCTGCTCATCGGCCACCCGCAGGGCCAGGCGCTCGATACGCTGAGCCACATTGACCGTGGCGGCAGCCAGACTGGCAAAGGCTTGCAGGGCATCCAGCTCAATGGGTTCGAAGCGTTTTGGGTCCAGTGCATCGAGGGTCAGCAGGCCCCAGGGGCGCTCGTCGACGAACAGCGGGCAGCCCATGCAGTCGTGAATTTCCAGGTGCTCGGTCAGCCCGTCGACCAGTCCGTCATACGGGTCGGGCAATTCGCAGTTGTTGGGAAAGCGCGTGGGGCCGGGGCTGCTGAGCAGGATTTCAAAGCGCGGGTGCTCGCTGATTTTAAAGCGCCGCCCCAGCGTATCCAGGCTCAGGCCGTCTACTGCCAGCGGCACCAGCCATTCGCCGTCCAGGCGCAGCAGGGCCGCGGCGTCGCACGGCAGCACGGCGCGCATAGCTTGCAGCAAGCGCCGGTAACGTTCGCTTTCTGGCAGGTCGCGGGACAGGTCCGCCACCAGCGGGAGCAGGGCAGTGAGAAGCAGTTTTGCAGTCATTTTGACCTCGTGTAGTCGAAGTGACTATAGAACAAGGCGTGTCATAGTGACTACTTTGTTTTTAAGTTATTGATTTAAAAGGATTTAAAGGTTGGCACGAAAACTGATTGTTAAACGGTAATCCATTTTTCCGTACATGTTCAGGAGTCAACTTTATGCTTACTGCTCAAGACCGTGCCATCGTTAAGTCCACTGTGCCGCTGCTCGAAGGTGGTGGCGAGGCGTTGATGACACACTTCTATAACATGATGCTCACCGAATACCCGCAAGTGCGTCCTCTGTTCAATCAGGCTAACCAGGCCAGTGGCGACCAGCCACGTGCCTTGGCTAATGGCGTTTTGATGTACGCCCGGCACATTGACCAACTGGATCAGTTGGGCGACCTGGTGGCGCGAATCATCAACAAACACGTTGCGCTGCAAATCCTCCCGGAGCACTACCCGATTGTCGGCAGTTGCCTGCTGCGGGCCATTGAAGAAGTGCTGGGCAGCGACATTGCGACCCCGCAGGTGCTGGCCGCCTGGGGCGCCGCTTATAACCAGCTGGCGGATATCTTGATTGGCGCAGAAGCGGCCATTTACGACGAAAAAGCCGCTGCACCGGGTGGCTGGCGCGGTGGCCGGGCTTTCAAACTGGCCGCCAAGCTAGAAGAAAGCGCAGAAATCACCTCGTTTTACTTCCGCCCGGTGGATGAGCAGCCGATCCTTGAGTTTGAGCCCGGCCAGTACATCGGCATCAAGCTCAACATCGACGGCCAGGAAGTGCGTCGCAACTATTCGCTGTCGGCGCTGGCCAAAGTGGGCCGCTACCGGATCAGCGTCAAGCGCGAGCCGGGCGGTGTGGTGTCGAACTACCTGCATGACCGCCTGCAAGTGGGTGACATCGTTGAGCTGTTTCCGCCTGCCGGTGAGTTCACCTTGGCCGCCAGCGAAAAACCCCTTGTGTTGATCAGTGGTGGGGTGGGTATCACGCCTACGTTGTCGATGCTGGAGGCGGCGCTGGCCACTAAACGGCCAATCCGTTTTATTCACTGTGCGCGAAATGCACAGGTGCATGCCTTCCGCGGCTGGATCGAAGAACTGGCTGCGCAGCATCCGCATTTGCAGCGCTTCTATTGCTATGAGCAGGCAGACCCCTTGGCTGATCATGTGGGGCTGCTGACGGAAGAGGTGCTGGGCGAATGGCTAGGCGAGGAGCGCGATGTCGATGCGTACTTCCTGGGCCCTAAAGGCTTTATGAGCGCCGTTAAGCGTCATTTGAAGGCGCTGGGCGTGCCTGAGCAGCAAAGCCGCTATGAGTTCTTTGGGCCGGCTGCGGCGCTGGAGTAAGCGGCGGGGTTGAATACGTCGTTGCCGGCGATAAAGAGGGTTGCGGGGGCTTTGAGATAACGGCTTGCTCCGCAACCCTTCGCAGCCTTCGGCAGCGACTACGGGTTTGTGTACGACGACTTAATCATCTATTAATCCTTCTGCGACACCTTGCCTACACAGTTCTCCTACATTCAGGTCGATGTTCTGGGTGTAAACTGCGCGCCTTAGTGGCTGCGGCTTAACTCCAAAATAACCTGGCAAAGGGAAGCAGGATGACGGATGAAATGATACGACTGAGCCGCGAGAAGCGCTTTTTGGTCTTGCTCGGGGTTATCTGTCTGGCGCTGATTGGTGGCGCGTTGTATATGCAGATCGTGCTCGGTGAGGCGCCTTGCCCGCTGTGCATCCTGCAACGCTATGCTTTGCTGTTGATCGCGATCTTTGCCTTTATCGGCGCAGCGATGCCGACACGGCGCAGCCTGACCATTTTTGAAGTGCTGGTGGTGCTCAGTGCCATAGGCGGGGTGATCGCGGCCGGGCGGCACGTGTTTATCCTGGCCAACCCTGCGGTGAGCTGCGGCATTGACGTGCTGCAACCGATCGTTGACGGCCTGCCGCTGGCGACGGTGTTCCCGCTGGGCTTTCAGGTTGAGGGCTTCTGCTCTACGCCATACCCGCCGGTGTTCGGGCTGTCGCTGGCGCAATGGGCGCTGGTGGCCTTTGTGCTGACCAGCGTGTTGGTGCCGTTGGGAATCTACCGGAACCGCAAAAAACACGGCTAAAACGCCACGTTTGGATTGATCCGCCCCGCACTTTTCCTGAGAATGCGGGGCGTTTTTTTGTCCGCGCAAAAATGTCAACAGGATGTGAATCGGCACACTAAAGTGATAGCTGACTTGTGCGACATATTGTCACGCTAAAAGTGTCGCAGAGAGCGATTCCTGTAGGACAGGCGAGCACGAATTACGTTCGGAGCGATTTATCCCCTGATCGTTTTTTTTGCGGATCAGATGATTGAAATTGCCCTTGGGCGTCTCCATGGGAATCGGCTGTAAGCCTCTTCACTTGGGCGTTTGGGGGGATTCACTCGCCCTGTGCGTGCGCCAAAAAGGGGCATATCAGCTGCGGGCTTTTGACGTGCTACATGCATTTTAAGGAGGCATATGCCTGCGTAATGGGCAACAATAGTGAGGGATTGTTACTGGAGTCGAGAAGAATTATTTCTGGATGAGACATGGTTTGTAGAGAGCTTCCTAACTACAATCGCCTCCACTGAACGTCCAGCCTGCTCACCTCCGAGCCCAAGCGGGTAGTCGGCGGTCGTCTGGGCAGTTCACAACAGGCGTCACATGCGACTCCCAGGTACTGGCAACCCTTCTAAGTTCCGCCACAAATGGAATTGTCTGTAGTAAGGCGATTGACCACGTATCGAATAAGAAATCACTGCTAACCCGGGATTGCGTATTCACCTGAAGGTGATGAGCAGGCATTTATTCAAGCCCGGAAAAGAGCCAACCCTTGGTAGGGTGAAGTGTTGGCGAAAAAAACCAACTGCATTGTGCAAGCTGTTTTAGAGGTCGTGAGATGACTAAAAAAAGGTACCCCAGACTCCTTGGCTTATTGCCACTTTTCGGCACGTTGCTGCTGGGAGGCTGCAATTGGACATTGCTCGATCCGGTGGGGCAGGTAGGGATCGAAGAGCGGAATCTGATCATCACTGCAACATTGCTGATGCTTCTGGTCGTGGTCCCGGTCATCTTGATGACCCTGATCTTCGCGTGGAAGTATCGCGCGTCGAACAAAAACGCCACATACGCTCCAAAATGGTCGCACTCCACCAAGATCGAAGTCGTGATCTGGACTGTGCCAATTCTCATCATCATCGCCCTGGGCGTGATTACGTATAAGTCGACCCACGCGCTGGACCCTTACCGTCCGCTTGAGTCCGACGTCAAGCCGGTCACCATTGAAGTGGTAGCACTGGACTGGAAATGGGTATTCATCTACCCGGAGCAAGGTATCGCTACCGTTAACAAGATCGTGTTCCCAGCCAACACGCCTGTTAACTTCCGCATTACCTCTGACTCTGTGATGAACTCGTTCTTCATTCCAGGTCTGGGTGGTCAGATCTACGCCATGGCGGGTATGACGACTAAGCTGCACTTGATTGCCAACAAAAACGCAGAGATGGATGGCATTTCGGCCAACTACAGCGGCGCTGGCTTCACTGGCATGAAATTCAAGGCGATCGCGACTTCCGAGGAAGATTTCAACGCCTGGGTAGCTGAAGTCAAAGCATCACCTAAACAGCTTGATAACGCTGAGTACGCGGCGTTGGAAAAACCAAGCGAGAACAACCCTGTAGAGCTCTACTCCACCGTTACTCCGAACCTGTTCCAGCTCATCATCGACAAGTATGAAGGGATGAACCCGGGCAAGTTCGTGAAGCACGAGAAGAAAGAAGAGTCCGGGACCCAAGGTTTGGACAACACCTCGAATTCAGCTGCCGGGGCAGAGGAGTAAACGATGTTTGGTAAATTAAGTCTGGACGCCATACCGTTCCACGAGCCGATAGTGATGGTTACCGTCGCTATGATTCTGCTCGGCGGATTGGCGCTCGTCGCTGCAATCACGTATTTCAAGAAGTGGAACTACCTGTGGTCCGAATGGCTAACGTCAGTCGACCACAAGAAAATTGGCGTGATGTACATCATCGTTGCCATGATCATGCTTCTGCGCGGCTTTGCTGACGCCGTCATGATGCGTACCCAGTTGGCCATGGCCACCGAGGGTTCACCTGGCTACTTGCCGCCTGAACACTATGACCAGATCTTCACCGCTCACGGTGTGATCATGATCATCTTCATGGCGATGCCATTCTTCACCGGCCTGATGAACCTTGCAGTGCCGCTGCAGATCGGCGCGCGTGACGTTGCCTACCCATTCCTGAACTCCCTGAGCTTCTGGCTGCTGGTATCCGGTGTGGTACTGGTCAACCTGTCGCTGGGCGTCGGCGAATTCGCCAAAACCGGTTGGGTTGCTTACCCGCCTCTGTCGGGCCTGCAGTACAGCCCTGGCGTGGGTGTGGACTACTACATCTGGGCGCTACAGTTATCAGGGCTAGGTACGACGTTAACCGGGGTGAACTTCCTGGCGACCGTGCTGAAAATGCGCGCTCCAGGCATGAAACTGATGGACATGCCGATCTTCACCTGGACCTGCACCTGGGCAAACGTTCTGATCGTGGCTTCTTTCCCGATCCTGACCGCTACCCTGGCACTGCTGACGCTTGACCGTTACCTGGATTTCCACATTTTCACCAATGAACTTGGTGGCAATCCAATGATGTACGTGAACCTGTTCTGGGCGTGGGGTCACCCTGAGGTATACATCCTCATTCTGCCGGCGTTCGGGATCTTCTCTGAAGTCATCTCGACCTTCACTGGCAAGCGTCTGTTCGGTCACCACTCGATGGTTTACGCCTCCGGTGCGATCTCGGTACTGGGCTTCATGGTTTGGCTGCACCACTTCTTCACCATGGGTTCGGGTGCCAGCGTCAACGCCTTCTTCGGTCTGGCGACGATGCTGATTTCCATCCCGACGGGTGTGAAGCTATTTAACTGGCTATTCACCATCTACCGCGGCCGTCTGCAGTTCACCAGCCAGGTCATGTGGACCTTGGGCTTCATGGTGACCTTCGCTATCGGTGGTATGACCGGCGTACTGCTGGCCATCCCGGGTGCTGACTTCGTTCTGCACAACAGCCTGTTTGTAATTGCTCACTTCCACAACGTAATCATCGGTGGCGCTGTATTCGGCTACATCGCTGGTTTCAGCTTCTACTTCCCTAAAGCGTTCGGCTTCAAACTGAACGAGAAGTGGGGCAAGGCTGCATTCTGGTTCTGGATCATCGGCTTCTTCATCGCCTTCATGCCGCTCTATGCACTGGGCTTCATGGGCATGACCCGTCGTCTGAACGCCACGACCAACCCTGAGTGGGTGCCTTACCTGTACGTTGCTGCGGTTGGTGCTGCCCTGATTGCTGTGGGTATCGCTTGCCAGTTGATCCAGCTGTACGTCTCGGTTCGTGACCGTAACAAACCAGAGAACGCCTGCGAATTCGGCGATCCATGGAATGGCCACACCCTGGAATGGTCGACTTCGTCGCCACCTCCGTTCTACAACTTCGCTGTTGTGCCAACCGTTCACGGTATTGACGCATTCACCGAAGCCAAAGAAGACGGTACTGCTTACAAGGCTCCGGCCAAGTACTCGCCGATCCACATGCCTAACAACACCGCTACCGGTGTGGTAATGGGCGCACTGCTGACCGTGTTCGGTTTCGCAATGATCTGGCACATCTGGTGGCTGGCTATCGCGAGCCTCGCTGGCACCGTTGTGTACTTCGTTATACACGCTGCCCGTGATGACCAAGGCTACATGGTGCCGGTGGAAACCATCGAGCGCATCGAAGCCGAGCAGCACAAGCGTCTGTTGGCCGCCAAAGTAATTCCGGCCGACCGTGTTGAAACCAAGTTGGGGCAGGCATAAACCATGT
This sequence comes from Pseudomonas sp. HY2-MNA-CIBAN-0224, assembly GCF_040310285.1. Taxonomy (NCBI): domain Bacteria; kingdom Pseudomonadati; phylum Pseudomonadota; class Gammaproteobacteria; order Pseudomonadales; family Pseudomonadaceae; genus Pseudomonas; species Pseudomonas sp. HY2-MNA-CIBAN-0224. The sequence goes on from NZ_JBEOPQ010000037.1 coordinate 51,296, forward strand.
CGAACATAGCAACCAATGCTGGACACGCCCATGACCATGGGCACGATGACCACCATCACGACGCGGGCGAGACTACCGTATTCGGTTTCTGGCTCTACCTGATGACCGACTGCATCATCTTTGCATCGCTCTTCGCGGTATACGCAGTACTGGTAGGTAACGTAGCGGGTGGCCCGTCGGGCCACGACATCTTTGAACTGCCGTACGTGCTGGGTGAAACCGCACTGCTGTTGTTCAGTTCGATCACGTATGGCTTTGCCATGCTCGCGTTCTACAAAGGCAACAAAGGCGGCGTTCTTGGCTGGTTGGCCATTACCTTCCTGCTGGGTGCCGGCTTCATCGGCATGGAAATCAACGAGTTCCACCTGTTGATCTCCGAAGGTTACGGTCCGCACCGTAGCGGCTTCTTGTCGGCGTTCTTCACCCTGGTCGGTACCCACGGTCTGCACGTGACCTGCGGTCTGATCTGGATGGCGATCATGATGTATCAGGTCAACCAACACGGCCTGACTTCGACCAACAAAACGCGTCTGAGCTGCCTGAGCTTGTTCTGGCACTTCCTGGACGTGGTGTGGATCTGCGTATTCACCGTTGTTTACCTGATGGGGACTCTGTAAATGGCTAACGCACATTCTGACGGCGCGAACCACGGCAGCGTGAAGTCCTACGCAACTGGCTTCATCTTGTCGGTGATCCTGACCGCAATTCCGTTTTGGCTGGTGATGAACCCGATCCTCGCCAAATCGACCACTCTGGCGATCGTTCTGTTGACCGCAGTGATCCAGGTTGTTGTTCACCTGGTGTACTTCCTGCACATGGACCGTTCCCCGGAGCAACGCAACAGCGTTGCAGCGCTGGTCTTCTCGGCGCTGGTTATTGTTCTGCTGGTGGGCTTGTCCCTGTGGATTATGTTCAGCATCCACGCTGAAATGATGGCGAAGTGAGGTAAACCCGATGTCCTTTAAGCACTTTATCCAAATCACCAAACCGGGGATCATTTTCGGTAACGTGCTTTCTGTGGCAGGTGGGTTCTTCCTGGCCTCGAAGGGGCATTTTGATCTTGCCCTGTTCCTGGCTGCGGTGATTGGCACCTCCTTGGTGGTGGCGTCCGGTTGCGTGTTCAACAACTGCATCGACCGTGACATTGACATCAAGATGGACCGCACCAAAAACCGCGTACTGGTGCAAGGCCTGATCTCGGCCAAGGTGGCGTTGCTTTACGCCACCTTGCTGGGGGTTGCAGGGCTTGTGCTGCTGTATCGCGTGGCCAACCCGCTGGCGGCCTTGTTCGCCGCGATTGGCTTCGTGATCTACGTCGGTTTGTACAGCCTGTACTTTAAGCGCAAGTCGGTACACGGCACGCTTATCGGCAGCCTGTCGGGTGCAATGCCGCCAGTCATTGGTTACGTCGCCGTGAGCAATCACTTCGACATGGCCGCACTGACTTTGCTGGTGATGTTCAGCCTGTGGCAGATGCCGCATTCGTACGCTATCGCGATCTTCCGCTTCAATGATTACCTGGCCGCATCGATTCCGGTGTTGCCAGTGAAGCGCGGGATCAAAGTGGCCAAGAAGCACATCCTGCTTTATATCCTCGCGTTCCTGATCGCGACCCTGATGCTCACCCTCGGCGGTTACGCCGGCATGAGCTACATGGCCGTGGCAGCCGCGATGGGCATGTACTGGCTGTACATGGCGTGGACTGGTTACAAAGCCGTCGACGACAAGGTCTGGGCACGCAAGCTGTTCGTGTTCTCGATCTTCACCATCACCGCCCTGAGCGTCATGATGTCCCTGGACTTCAAAGTGCCGACCGAGTTGCTACTGACTTACGCGCACTAAGCCACCAGGCTTAAAAAACCCCGCCTTCGAAAGAAGCGCGGGGTTTTTTTATGGCGGTTGAAAACCCATCAGTCATGGATGCAGGCATATGGCCGGGGGGCAAATCTTCGGAAAGCTACGCGTACTACAAACCAAACGGATCCTTCTGACAGGGTAGTTCCGCACCCCCTCGGCATACTGGCT
>NZ_JBEOPQ010000038.1:0-52149 GCF_040310285.1 Pseudomonas sp. HY2-MNA-CIBAN-0224
TGTATACGCTCGTCGTGTACAAGTACGCTCAGCTTGCACCGGCGCTGCACAGCTGCCTACTGGCAGATCTGCTAGGTCCCCCCCTGACTGTGGCGCTTTTTCGGCCGCAGTTTTAGGGTGGGCGTGCGATGAACGCAACTACTATTCACGTCTCCCGAATGGGGTTAAATACTTTTGATTTAAAAGATTGAAAAGAATTCTCCTGTCCTTTTGGCACGTTTACCCGCGACTTTAGAACAAACTCTTCTTTTGGAACATAGACACCGTCCATCTTCCCCAACGGCACACCATACCGATGCTCAAACAACACCTTTATCTGCTTCAAAGAATAAAGGGTCATCACATTATTCACATAACCTTTCACAGGAAGCCCTATGGCAGTCGACAGTTGCTGCGCATATGAACTTTCTGCCCCCATGGCTGTTTTACACGATATAAGCCTAATGGACGAATAGTCATCGAGACCGCTATCCTCAATGGAAGCCACCAACTTTTCGATCGAAAGGGCGCGATTATCCGCGCCATATACCATGCGTCCCTTAGAACTATGCCCGTTGATCACTAAACGGATATTTCCATCTTTCAACCTCTCTTTGGCCGCCAACACACTTGGTAAAAGCTCGGTAAATTCACTCAGCTTTACATACCCTTTTTTTGCACCTGAATAGCTGACCTTAGGAATAATGGTTGTAACTCCATTAAGCATTTTAAAAAAATAGCTAGCATGGCCAAGTGAATCGACTTGGTTTGCCGGGTCTCCCCCACAATACCCATACGCATTAATCCCGCCTTTCCCAAACGGGCTCCAACTGTCCGGGCTGTTAAAACGCATCAACACCGGGTTAAACGCCCGATACCCATTGCCCAACAAGTAATGCCCCGTCACCGGGTCAGCCCGTTCGCCATTAAAGCCCAGCACACTGGCCACGCCGCTTTCAGCCGGGCGATGGCCATACACGCTGTAAGCAATGGGTTGAGTTTTATCGGGGTTAACCGTGTGCAACACCGAACGTTGCAGGTCGGTGGCCAGCAGGTTGCTGCCACCCGCCCCGCCCTCGGCCAACACGTGATCGCCCACCTGAAACACACTGCGCTGCACCGCGCCCTCAATTTCGGTAGTCATGCGCGAGCGGTTGTAAAAGCGCCGAATACCCGCCGTCTGGATCAAGCGGTCCAGTGGGTCGTAGGCATAGAGGACTGTGGGCATGTGTATACGCTCGTCGTGTACAAGTACGCTCAGCTTGCACCGGCGCTGCACAGCTGCCTACTGGCAGATCTGCTAGGTATAAACCTCTGTACGAGCGAGCTTGCTCGCGATCTTTTAAAAGATCAAAAGATCGCGAGCAAGCTCGCTCCTACAAAAAACGTGAGCCCCCTTGGAACCGTGAAAATCAGCCGTTTCGTACGACGTTTCGCTTTCAATCCAAGGACACTTCCGAGAAAATCCCGTTCGCTTGCGTCCACTCCATTCGGGGCATAGTCTCGGCCATCGCTGCCAAAAACAGCGGTCGGGTTTAGTAGCCCGGTTTAGTTCGGCGCAAGGCGCCACCTCCGCGAGGCGCTTTTTTACGGCCTGCGTTTTATGGTGGTCGTGCGCAGGGCGCCTTCGGGCGCGCCGGGTCCCGAACTTACCGGTCTACTAACCTGCGTGCGGCTGCCACCTTCGTTTAGTAGCGACAGGTACAGCTCCTTTAATTAAGTTCGGAGTTGTAACCATGAAAAAACTGACACCCGATCCACCTGTCACATCCCCCGATGCCGTTGAGCGCACGTCACAGTTACTGGACCGTGCGGCGACTGATCGCGCCCTTGATTACTACCTGCACAACCATAAGCCTCCACGGCACATGGATCAGGCCATGTATGCCATACCCGGCAGCGTCAATTTAGAAGCGGCTTTGGCCCAGGCGTCAGACTTGTTGCGCTGTATGGTTGCTTCGGCGAGTGAGGCGGGGAATGGTTTGAGCGGCAATCAGCACGATGTGGTGCTGTCCATCGGGCACTTGGCGGAGCTGGCCAAGACCTTTGTCGATACATCGCTGGACCGTCTGGTCACGCACTAAACGGCACGCGCCTGAGTGCAAGCAGGCGCGTTAAAAGCACTGCGTATTGGATTGAAATCGGGCTTATCCGGGTGTAAAAGTTACTGGTCTATAGTAATCACTGGATAACCCTTGCCTGATAAGAGCTGCTCTATCTGAAACCATTGAACTCACGCGTACATAGCGAGCCATTGGATCGGCTGCGGTACTATCAACAACATCCAGCAGGTAACTTGAAGGCCTGCGCTGTACCTCCCCCTTGTAACCCGTTACGGGTACATTCAAATAATCAGAGAGTTCTTGAGCAAAAGATTTTCCCGTATAGCTGGCCACATCTGCAGAATGACACATTATTAAATTGACCTCTTTGGCCTTCTTCATAAGCCCATTTGACACTAGCGCTTTACCCAGTTCTTCTGCTGTAAACGCTTGGCCACTAGAAGCAATAACGCCTACCTGTTTACCACCGTGTTCATAAAAACCACCATGCCCTACTACCTCAAGCCTCGAGAATTTATGATCATTGGCTACTGTTCGGCCCGCATAAATATTCGGCATTAACACTTTAAAATCCATCATTAACTGGCTCTCCAGGTCGATTGAGCTACGTCTGGCAATGACGGGAGCCGCCTGTACTGCGAGAGATCTTTTACTCCCTGACTTAAACAACCAATTTTTCAACGCACGCCAAAAATGCCCGCTGGGATCAACCCGATTAACCGGATCGCCCCCCGCATACCCATAACTATTAATCCCGCCTCGCCCAAACGGGCTCCAACTGTCCGGGCTGTTAAAGCGCATCAACACCGGGTTAAACGCCCGATAGCCATTGCCCAATAAATAATGCCCCGTCACCGGGTCAGCCCGTTCGCCATTAAAGCCCAGCACACTGACCACACCGCTTTCAGCCGGGCGATGGCCATACGCGTTGTAAACAATCGGTCGGGTTTTATCGGGGTTTACTGCGTGCAACACCGAGCGTTGCAGGTCGGTGGCCAGCAGGTTGCTGCCACCCGTCTCGGCCTCGGCCAATACGTGATCGCCCACCTGAAACACACTGCGCGGCACAGAGCCCTGGATTTCGGTGGCTAAACGGGCCTGGTTGTAGAAGCGCTGGTGATCGGCAACGGCTGTCAGTCGATCAAGTGGGTCGTAACGGTAGAGGCGGAGCATAGACACATCCATAGGTCAGCAAATGCCATTACCTTGTGCCCTGCACGACTCATTGCCTACTGGCAGAACTGTTAGGTACAGCTCGCTCCTACAGCTATCAGCATTCCACGGCACTTACAGCCAGACCGCCGCGTGAGGTTTCTTTGTATTTGTCGTGCATGTCGGCGCCGGTGTCGCGCATGGTGCGGATCACCCGGTCCAGTGAAATGAAGTGCTGACCGTCCCCGCGCAGGGCCATTTGCGCGGCGTTGATGGCTTTGACCGCCGCAATGGCGTTGCGCTCGATACACGGCACTTGCACCAGCCCGCCCACCGGGTCGCAGGTGAGGCCCAGGTTATGCTCCAGACCAATTTCAGCGGCGTTGCACAGTTGCTCGGGGCTGGCCCCGAGGATTTGCGCCAACCCGGCCGCGGCCATGGCGCAGGCCGAACCGACCTCGCCCTGACAGCCCACTTCGGCGCCCGAAATCGAGGCGTTCTTTTTGCACAAAATGCCAATCGCCGCTGCGCTTAATAAGTAGTCGACGACGTTGGCTTCGCTGACCTCGTCGCTGAACTTCATAAAGTAGTGCAGCACTGCCGGGATGATGCCCGCCGCGCCGTTGGTGGGCGCCGTGACCATGCGCCCGCCCGCGGCGTTTTCTTCGTTGACCGCCAGGGCGAACAGGTTGACCCATTCCATGGCGCTCAAGGTTGAGCCGATCACGTTGGGCTTGCCCAGTTCCTGCAAGCTGCGGTGCAAACGGGCGGCGCGGCGGCGCACGTTGAGGCCGCCGGGCAGGATGCCTTCGTGTTTCAAGCCGTGCTCGACGCAGTCCTGCATGGCGCGCCAAAGCTTGATCAGGCCACAGCGGATTTCATCTTCGCTGCGCCAGGTGCGTTCGTTGGCCATCATCAAGGCGGCCACGCTCAGGTGATGTTCGCGGCACAAATCAAGCAGTTCCACAGCGCTGCCAAAGTCATAGGGCAATTCGGTACGGTCCATGTCCATGACACCGCTGGCCGCTTGCGCCGCATCCACCACAAAGCCGCCGCCCACCGAGTAGTAGGTGTCGCGGTGCAGTTCGCCGCTCGCCGTCTCGGCGATCAGGGTCATGGCGTTGGGGTGGAACGGCAGGTTTTCGTCGAGCAGGCGCATGTCGCTGGCCCACACAAACGGGATGGGCAAATAACCATCGAGCAGCAAGGTCTGGCTGTCGTGCAGCTCAGCGATGCGCGGGGCGATCTGCGCCGGGTCAATGGCGTCTGGCCACTCGCCCATCAGGCCCATGATCACGGCGTTGTCGCTGCCATGCCCGATGCCGGTGGCCGACAGGGAACCGTAAAGCTGCACCTCAATGCGTCGCACCTGTTGCAGTTGGTCGCGTTCGCGCAACCCCTGCACAAACAGCGCAGCAGCCCGCATGGGCCCCACGGTGTGGGAGCTGGAGGGGCCAATGCCGATCTTGAACAGGTCAAACACGCTGATAGCCATGGGGACGAGCCTCGTAATGAGTGCTTGCATCATGGTCGGTTTCCAGCCCCTGAAAACGTCCAGCAACGACTCGCTATTGTCTGCCAGCGCCGTCGCCGTTTTATGCGGATCAGACGCGGGAAAAGTGCGGTTTTTGGGGAGGAAACGTCCAAATGCGACCTCGCAGGTATCAGATACGACCCTGCCTGTACTGGATGCGACGCGGGCGGTAGGCGTTTGATTTTGGCTGTTACATGATCAGTCTCGACTCGATTGCCAGATGCCAACCGGCATCACCCGAGGGGGCGGCTTTTCGATCGAAAACTGCCACCCAGACACACAGGAGTCGTTGCATGAAACATTCCTACCCTTTGCTGTTGGCTGCCGTACTGAGTCTGCCCGCCATCGCCCAGGCCGCCGAGCCTGCGCAGTGCAGCACGGTTAATTTTTCGGACGTGGGCTGGACCGACATCACGGTCACCACGGCGGTCACCAGCGCAGTACTGGATGCACTGGGCTACAAAACCAAAACCACCATGATTTCGGTGCCGGTGACGTACAAGTCCCTGGCCGATGGCAAAAACATGGACGTCTTTTTGGGCAACTGGATGCCCACCATGGAAAACGACATCAAGGCCTACCGCGATGCGGGCACCGTTGAAACGGTGCGCGCCAACCTGGAAAACGCCAAGTACACCCTCGCCGTGCCGCAGGCGCTGTATGACAAGGGCCTTAAAGACTTCGCTGACCTGCCTAAATTCAAGAAGGAACTGGACGGCAAGATCTACGGGATCGAGCCGGGCAACGACGGCAATCGCACGATTCAAAGCATGATCGACAAGAACGCATTTGGCCTCAAGGACGCAGGCTTCAAGGTGGTTGAGTCGAGCGAAGCCGGGATGTTGTCGCAAGTCGAACGCGCTCAGCGGCGCGGCACCGACGTGGTGTTTTTGGGCTGGGAACCGCACCCCATGAACACCCGCTTCAAAATGAAGTACCTCACCGGTGGCGATGATTTTTTTGGCCCCAACTACGGCCAGGCCACCATCTACACCAACACCCGCAAAGGCTACACACAGGAATGCAGCAACGTTGGCCAGTTGCTGAAAAACCTGGTGTTCACCCTCGACATGGAAAGCACGCTGATGGGCAAGGTGCTGGACGACAAGATCAAGCCGGATGTGGCTGCCAAAGCCTGGCTTAAACAGAACCCGCAGGTGCTCGACACCTGGCTCGCGGGCGTGACCACGGTTGATGGCAAGCCGGGGCTTGAGGCGGTCAAGGCCAGCCTCGCGAAGTAATCGCGGACGCCAGGCGGCTTGCCGCGCTGGCCCCGTTTTAACTCCACTTGCATGCGGACGTTCATACCATGCTGATAGATCACAAAATCCCGTTGGGCGAGTACATCGCCGACTTCGTCGACTGGCTGACCAAACATGGCGCCAATATCTTCGATGCCATTGCGACCACACTCGAAGCCATGATCCATGGCGTAACGTTTGCGCTGACCTGGTTCAACCCGCTGGCGTTTATCGGGTTGATCGCATTGTTTGCCCACCTGATTCAACGCAAGTGGGGGCTTACGGTCTTTGTTGCGTTGTCGTTTTTGCTGATCCTCAACCTGGGGTATTGGCAAGAGACCATGGAAACCCTCGCGCAGGTGGTGTTTGCCACCTTTGTGTGCGTGATCATCGGTGTGCCGCTGGGCATCGTCGCCGCGCATAAACCGGCGGTGTATACGTGCATGCGCCCGGTGCTGGACTTGATGCAAACCGTGCCGACGTTTGTATACCTCATCCCTACCCTGACCCTGTTTGGTCTGGGGGTGGTGCCGGGGCTGATTTCGACCGTGGTGTTTGCGATTGCCGCGCCGATCCGCCTCACCTACCTGGGCATTCGTGACGTGCCCCATGAACTGCTGGATGCCGGCAAGGCGTTTGGCTGTTCGCGCCGCCAGTTGCTCACCCGTATCGAACTGCCCCACGCCATGCCGAGCATCGCGGCCGGGGTGACCCAGTGCATCATGCTGTCGCTGTCGATGGTAGTAATCGCCGCGCTGGTGGGTGCTGATGGCCTGGGCAAACCGGTGGTCAACGCCCTGAACACGGCTGACATCGCGCTGGGCTTTGAAGCCGGGCTGGCGATTGTGTTGTTGGCGATCATGCTCGACCGGATCTGCAAACAGCCGGACGCCAAAAAAGGAGCTGACGCATGAGTATTATTCGCTTCGACAAGGTTGACGTGATCTTCGCCAAAAAACCGCGTGAGGCGCTGAGGCTGCTGGATGAGGGCCTTTCGCGGGATCAGATCCTGAAAAAAACCGGGCAGATTGTCGGCGTTGAAAAGGCCAGCCTGGACATCGACAAAGGTGAAATCTGCGTGCTCATGGGCTTGTCCGGTTCGGGCAAATCCAGCTTGCTGCGCTGTATCAACGGCCTCAACACGGTGAGCCGTGGCCAGTTGTTTGTGGAGCACGAAGGCAAGCAAATCGACATCGCCTCGTGTACCCCCGCCGAGCTGAAAATGATGCGCACCAAGCGCATCGCCATGGTCTTTCAAAAGTTCGCCCTGATGCCCTGGCTGACGGTGCGCGAGAACATCAGCTTTGGCCTGGAAATGCAGGGCCGCCCTGAAAAAGAACGCAAGGCGCTGGTGGATGAAAAGCTGGAGTTGGTGGGCCTGAGCCAATGGCGCAATAAAAAGCCCGACGAATTGAGCGGCGGCATGCAGCAGCGTGTTGGCCTGGCGCGGGCGCTGGCGATGGACGCCGATATTCTGCTGATGGACGAACCCTTCTCGGCACTTGACCCGCTGATTCGTCAGGGCCTGCAAGACGAGTTGCTGGAACTGCAACGCAAGCTCAGCAAGACCATCGTGTTTGTCAGCCACGACCTGGATGAGGCGCTGAAACTGGGCAGCCGCATCGCGATCATGAAAGACGGCAAGATCATCCAGTACAGCAAGCCGGAAGAAATCGTGCTCAACCCGGCCGATGACTACGTGCGCACGTTTGTCGCGCACACCAACCCGCTGAACGTGTTGTGCGGGCGCAGCCTGATGCGCACGCTGGACAACTGTAAACGCATCAACGGCTCGGTGTGCATCGATCCGGGGGATGATTCGTGGATCGACCTGCACGAAGGCAACACCATCAAAGGCGTGCGCAATGGCGCGGGCGTGGTGGACTTACAACAGTGGCGCAGCGGGCAATCGGTCGACAGCCTGGGCCGCAGGCCGACGCTGGTGGACTCTAATATCGGCATGCGCGATGCGCTGCAAATTCGCTACCAGACCGGTAACAAACTGGTGCTGCACGACAATCAGAAAGTGGTGGGGATACTGGGTGATACCGAGTTGTACCACGCGTTGTTGGGCAAGAATTTGGGTTAAGCCATCATGTAGCCGCTGCCGAAGGCTGCGATAAGGACCGCAGGGCCTTCAACAGCAGGGTCGCTTCGCAACCCATCGCAGCCTGCGGCAGCGGCTACATGCTCGATGCTCTTAGCTGTAAACCCGCCCAAGGAGCTGGCGATGGCTTTCAAACTGGTCAAGCACATCGCGGCAGATTTGCTCGTCAGTGAAGCCCATCAAGTCGTACTCCTGGTTGCCGTTGTGCAGGTACACCTCGGCCCGGTAGTAACGGCTGCGCACTTCGTCTTGCCCCGAGTCGCTCGGCGCGGCCAGGTAGCCGTCCAGGCTCACTTCGTAGACAAACGGGTTGCCTTCTTCCATGTCTACCCGCACGCCCATGCAGCGCTTGGCGGCGCCCAACAGGGTTTGCACTTCCAGGCCTTGTGCACGCAGTTGCGCTGCCGCTTCTTCCAGTGCCGGGGTCACGTGCCTGTCCATAAAGCGCTGCACCACCGCTTGGGTCGGTTGCAGGTCCTGGGTGGTCAAACGCTCGCTGAAACCACGACGACCACGGGCCGCCAGTTCCGCTTGCTCTTGTTCCACCAGGGTGTCCTGGCGCATGGCTTTGTGCAGGCCAAACATAAACAGCACCAGCACCACCGAGAACGGCAGGCCCGCCAGCACCACCATGGTTTGCATGGCCGCAAAGTTACCGGCAAACAGCAAACCGATGGTCACCAGGGTGATCACCACCGACCAGAAAATGCGCAGCCAGTGCGGCGCGTCTTCGTCTACGTCGCCGCCTTTGCACGACAGGTTGGCCATCATCACCGCGCCCGAATCCGCCGGGGTCAGGAACAACACGAAGCCAACAAAAATCGACACACCAATCACGATTTTCGACGCGGGGTAATGCTCAAGCAGTTGGTAAATCGCCATCGACGGTTGTTCAAGGGCGGTTTTGCCCAGCTCTACCGCGCCCTGGTTCACCACCAGGTCCAGTGCCGAGTTACCGAAAATCGACAGCCACGCCAGGGTAAAGCCCAGCGGAATCAACAGCACGCCGGCTACCAGTTCACGCACGGTACGACCACGGGAAATACGCGCGATGAACATGCCCACAAATGGGGCCCAGGAAATCCACCAGGCCCAGTAGAACAGGGTCCACAGGCCCAGCCAGCCTTCGGTTTTCTTGCTGTCGCCTTCGTACACGTACAGGTCGAAGGTTTTCATGATGATGCCGTTGAGGTAATCACCCACGTTCTGCACAAAGCCGTTAAGCAGGTGCAAGGTAGGGCCAAACAGCAGCACGAAAATCAGCAGGCCGCTGAACAGGATGATGTTCAGGTTGGACAGCCGACGAATGCCGTTTTCAACACCCGAGACCGCCGCGATGGTGGCCACGGTGCTCATCACGATGATCACGATCAGCAGGTTGGTGTTGCTGTGCGCCATGCCGAAGAGGTTTTCCAGCCCGGACGACACTTGCATCGAGCCGATGCCCAGGTTGGTCACCAGGCCCAGCAGGGTCACGAACATGCCGAAGCCGTCGACCGCGTGGCCCGCCGCGCCTTTGACCCAACGCTCACCCATCAGCGGGTACAGCGCCGAACGCAGCGCCAGCGGCTGGTTGTGGCGATAGGCAAAGTACGCCACGGCCAACCCAACCAGTGCGTAGATCGCCCAGCCGTGCAGGCCCCAGTGCAAAAAGGTCAGTTGCAACGCCTGACGCGCCGCTTCATGGCTGGCCGACACGCCTTCTGGCGGGTTGAAGAAGTGGTCCAGCGGCTCGGACGCGCCGAAGTACAGCAAGGAAATGCCGATACCCGACGAGAACAGCATCCCGGCCCACGCGCCGTAACTGAAGTCGGGCTTGTCTTGCTTGGTGCCCAGTTTCAGTTTGCCGTAGGACGAGAACGCCAGGCCCACGACAAAAATCAGATAGGCGGCAATCACCACCATGTAGTACCAGCCGAAGCTGCGCGACAGCCACTCTTGGGCAACGCCCAGAATGTGCCCGGCTTCTTCAGGGAAGGCGATCAAGATGGCAGTCAACAACAGTATCAAGGCGGTAGAGGTGTAAAACACCCAACCATTGACCGTCACCTTTTGTGGCGGGGTCTTTATAAGAGAGGCAGAACTCATTGCACGGGTGCTCCAGGCAAGTGCGACACAAGGACTAAAGGCAACGCACCACTCGACCAATCGGTTACATAGCGACCAACGGTCGAGTGATATAAAGACACCGCTAAAAAAACCGGACCCTGCCTGTCCCTGTAGGAGCGAGCATCGCTCGCGCCTACCGGCTCTCTGCATCCGGCGGTATTTACCGTGTCGTTTTCGGCACTTGTTGTAGGAAAAGCACCACAGCACGCGACGAATTGTCGCAGATCTTATTCTTTGTTGATTGAACGTTCAATCAAAACAAAATAGACTGGCCGTCGTTCAGTGATTGTCATGCGCTGCGCGCCGGCCCCAAGGAGATGCACACAATGCCCAAGGTCGGTATGCAACCCATACGCCGCCAGCAGTTGATCGAAGCCACGTTGACGGCGGTCGATCAGGTCGGGATGGCAGATGCCAGCATTGCGCTAATCGCCCGTTTGGCGGGCGTTTCAAACGGCATCATCAGTCACTATTTCAAGGACAAGAACGGTCTGATCGCCGCCACCATGCGGTATCTGATGAACGTTTTGATCGATAACGTCGCCGAGCGCCGCCAAGCACTCGACGATGACAGCCCAAGGGCGCACTTGAAGGTGATCGTTGAAGGCAACTTTGACGCGAGCCAGGTCAGTGGCCCGGCGATGAAAACCTGGTTGGCCTTTTGGGCAGCCAGCATGCACCAACCGTCGTTGCACAGATTGCAGCGGATCAACGATCACCGCTTGTACTCCAATCTGTGCTGCCAATTTCGTCGCGTGTTGCCGCAGGCTCAAGCCCGCAACGCCGCACGGGGCCTGGCAGCGCTCATCGATGGTCTATGGTTGCGGGGTGCTCTGTCGGGTGACGCTTTCGACACCGAACAGGCACAACGCATCTGCTACGAATACATGGATCTACAACTGGCGAAACAGGTGAGTTAGGCCTCAATTAACGCTTAACCCCTGAACTGTCGTGAATCTGCGGTGCCACAGTTAGATGGCACCCGATTGACGATTAACGCCCACCACTTGTCTGCACTTGCGAGGATTTTATGGCCCGTTTCGAATTGCAAAAACTCTACATCGACGGCGGCTACACCGACGCCGGTAGCGACGCTACTTTCGATGCCATCAACCCGGCTAACGGCGAAGTCCTCGCACAAGTGCAACGTGCGACCAAGGAAGACGTCGAGCGCGCTGTTGTCAGCGCTGAAAAAGGCCAGAAAATCTGGGCCGCCATGACCTCCATGGAGCGTTCGCGCATTCTGCGTCGCGCCGTTGAGATCCTGCGCGAGCGCAACGATGAACTGGCGGCTCTGGAAACCCTGGACACCGGCAAGTCGTACTCCGAAACCCGTTACGTCGACATCGTCACCGGCGCCGACGTGCTGGAATACTACGCAGGCCTGGCGCCCGCCATCGAAGGCGAGCAGATCCCGCTGCGCACCACCTCTTTCGTTTACACCCGCCGCGAGCCGCTGGGCGTTGTGGCCGGTATTGGCGCCTGGAACTACCCGATCCAGATCGCCCTGTGGAAATCCGCACCCGCCCTGGCGGCCGGTAACGCCATGATCTTCAAGCCAAGCGAAGTCACCTCGCTGACCACCTTGAAGCTGGCCGAGATCTTCACTGAAGCGGGCCTGCCAGACGGCGTGTTCAACGTTCTGACCGGCAGCGGCCGTGAAGTCGGCACCTGGCTGACCGAGCACCCGCGCATCGAGAAAATCTCGTTCACCGGCGGCACCGACACCGGCAAAAAAGTGACCTCCAGCGCCACCAGCTCTTCCTTGAAGGAAGTGACCATGGAACTGGGCGGCAAGTCGCCACTGATCATTTTTGACGACGCTGACCTGGACCGCGCGGCTGACACCGCGATGATGGCCAACTTCTACAGCTCGGGCCAGGTGTGCACCAACGGCACCCGCGTGTTCGTGCCAACCGCACTCAAAGCCGCTTTCGAAGCCAAGATTCTGGAGCGCGTTGCGCGCATCCGCATCGGCAACCCGGAAGACGAAAACACCAACTTCGGCCCGCTGGTCAGCTTTGCTCACATGGAAAGCGTGCTGGGCTACATTGCCAAGGGTAAAGAAGAAGGTGCCCGCTTGCTGTGCGGCGGCGAACGTCTGACCGAAGGCGCACTGGGCAAAGGCGCCTTCGTGGCCCCGACCGTGTTCACTGACTGCACCGACGAGATGACCATCGTCAAAGAAGAAATCTTTGGCCCGGTGATGAGCATCCTGACGTACGACACCGAAGAAGAAGTGATCCGCCGCGCCAACGACACCGAGTTCGGCCTGGCCGCCGGTATCGTCACCAAAGACCTGAACCGCGCGCACCGCGTGATTCATCAGCTGGAAGCGGGCATTTGCTGGATCAACGCGTGGGGCGAGTCCGACGCAAAAATGCCGGTGGGCGGTTACAAGCAATCGGGCATTGGCCGTGAAAACGGCATCAGCTCGCTGGCCCAGTACACCCAGATCAAATCGGTACAGGTAGAGCTGGGCGATTACGTTTCGGTGTTCTAAGCCCTGTGGGAGCGGGCTTGCCCGCGATGGAATCGCTGCGGTCTGCCTGACAGACCGCGTCGCATGAATCGCGAGCAAGCCCGCTCCCACGGTTTGTGCCACAACTTCAAAGAGGGTGCATTTTATGTCCCAAGAATTCGACTACATCATCATTGGTGCCGGCTCTGCCGGTAACACCCTGGCGACCCGTCTGACTGAAGACCAAGGCGTCACCGTGCTGCTGCTTGAAGCAGGCGGCCCGGACTACCGTTTCGACTTCCGTACCCAAATGCCTGCCGCGCTGGCGTTCCCGCTGCAAGGCCGTCGCTATAACTGGGCGTTTGAAACCGACCCGGAACCGCACATGGACGGCCGCCGCATGGAATGTGGCCGCGGCAAGGGCCTGGGCGGTTCGTCGCTGATCAACGGTATGTGCTACATCCGTGGTAACGCGATGGACTACGACGGCTGGGCAAAAAACCCTGGCCTGGAAGACTGGTCGTACCTGGACTGCCTGCCGTATTTCCGCAAGGCAGAAACCCGCGACATCGGCCCCAACGATTACCACGGTGGCGATGGCCCGGTCAGTGTGACCACGCCTAAAGCCGGTAACAACGTGCTGTTCCACGCCATGGTTGAAGCAGGCGTGCAAGCCGGTTACCCGCGCACCGAAGACTTGAACGGCTACCAGCAAGAAGGCTTCGGCCCGATGGACCGTACCGTGACGCCAAACGGCCGTCGCGCCAGCACCGCTCGCGGTTACCTGGACATCGCCAAACAACGCCCGACGTTGACCATCGTCACCCACGCCCTGACCGACAAGATTATCTTTGAAGGCAAGCGTGCGGTCGGCGTGCATTACATGACCGGCGACAACCACGTGCGCATTGAAGCCAAGGCGCGCAAAGAAGTCCTACTGTGCAGCGGCGCCATCGGTTCGCCGACTGTACTGCAACGCTCGGGTGTAGGCCCGGCCGAACTGCTCAACAGCCTCGACATCCCGGTGGTGCATGACTTGCCGGGCGTTGGCCAGAACCTGCAAGACCACCTTGAGCTGTACCTGCAATACGCGTGCACTCAGCCGGTGTCGCTGTACCCGTCGCTGCTGTGGTGGAACCAGCCGGCCATTGGCGCCGAGTGGCTGTTCGCCGGCAAAGGCATTGGTGCCAGCAACCAGTTCGAAGCCGGTGGCTTTATCCGCACCCGCGAGCATTTCGACTGGCCGAACATTCAGTACCACTTCTTGCCGGTGGCGATTAACTACAACGGCAGCAACGGTGTGAAAGAGCACGGCTTCCAGGCGCACATGGGTTCCATGCGTTCGCCGAGCCGTGGCCGGGTCAACGTGAAGTCCCGCGACCCGCGTGAATACCCGAGCATCCTGTTCAACTACATGTCCACCGAGCAAGACTGGCAAGAGTTCCGCGACGGCATCCGCCTGACCCGTGAAATCATGCAGCAACCGGCACTGGACGCTTACCGTGGCCGTGAAATCAGCCCGGGCATCGACAAGCAGACCGACGAAGAGCTGGACACGTTTATCCGTGAACACGCCGAAACGGCCTTCCACCCGTCCTGCTCGTGCAAAATGGGCACCGACGAGATGGCCGTGGTTGACGGCGAAGGTCGCGTGCATGGCCTGCAAGGTCTGCGTGTGGTCGATGCCTCGATCATGCCGCTGATCACCACCGGTAACCTGAACGCGCCGACGATCATGATCGCCGAGAAAATCGCCGACAAGATCCGTGGCCGCCAGCCATTGCCGCGCAGCACCGCCGACTACTACGTCGCAGGCGATGCCCCGGTGCGTGGCAAGCCCCTGCGCGAAGTGAGCCGCACCGCGCAGTAACACCCCTGTAGCCGCTGCCGCAGGCTGCGATCGAGCCCGAAGGGGTCGCGCTTTTTAAAAGCGAAGACCCTGCGGGCCTTATCGCAGCCTGCGGCAGCGGCTACACACGTTTCATTCTCCCCCGCTTGCCCCCACCTCTACGCAGGCCTACTCTAGGGCCTCGTTTCGCGTCTCACTCCCCGCTGTACACCCGATTTCCCGCTTTCGGAGGTCCGTGCATGTTCGATTTCCACCCTCAGCTCAAGCAGCGCTTCGCCGCCCTGCGTACCCGAGCCGAGTTCTTTTCGCTGCGTTATGTACGTGAATCCGGGCAATACCTGTCGGTACGCAAGAACATCGCAGAACCGCCTTATTTCAATCACGATCAAGGGGCGATGCTGACCGTCCGGCTCAAGGGCGTGGAAGCCTACGCGGCCACCAACGATTTATCCCAGGCGGGGCTGCAAGCCGCGTTGGAACGTGCCGAAGCCCAGGCCCAGTTGATCGCCGACCACGCGCTGCTCGACCTGAGCCACGAGCCGGTGTCTAACGCCAAGTTTGATTACTGCTCGCCCGATCTCGACCAGGCGTTCCCGTCCCTGAGCGACTGCTATGCGCTGCTGGGCGCCGAGTCAGCCGCCGTGCCCAAGGACGAGCGACTGGTCAGTTGGGTCGCCTCGCTGGGGCTGACCCATGTCGAGCAGATCTACCTCAACAGTGCAGGCGCCGAGCTGCGTCAGGCGCAACGCTTTGTCTTCCCCGGCATGAGCGTGACCGCCTACGACGGCCAAGACAGCCAAAGCCGCACCCTGGGCCGCGATAACTTTGGCCAGCAAGGCGGCGCCGATGTGATCCGCCGCTGCGGGCTGATCGGCGCAGGCCCCACGGTGGCCGACCAGGCGCTGCAATTGCTGCTCGCCCCCAACACCCCGCAAGGCACCCGCGACCTGCTGCTGATGCCCGACCAGATGATCCTGCAGATCCACGAGTCCATCGGCCACCCGCTGGAGCTGGACCGGATCTTGGGTGACGAGCGCAATTACGCTGGCACCAGCTTCGTCAAAACCAGCGACTTCGGCAGCCTGCAATACGGCTCCAAACTGCTCAACGTGACGTTCGACCCGACGATTCCCGAGCAGCTCGCCAGTTACCGCTTTGACGATGACGGCACCCCGGCCAGCAAAGAATTCTTGATCCGCGAAGGTCTGCTCCTGCGCCCGCTGGGCGGCGCGCTGTCGCAGTTCCGCGCAGGCCTCGAAGGCGTGGCCAACAGCCGCGCGTGCAGCTGGAACCGCGCCCCGATTGACCGCATGGCCAACCTCAATATCGAGCCGGGCGATCAGTCCATGGCGCAGTTGATTGGCGGCATTGAGCACGGCATTTTGATGGCCAACAACCGCTCATGGTCGATTGACGATGCCCGCAACAAGTTCCAGTTCGGCTGCGAATGGGGCCAGTTGATCGAAAATGGCGAACTCAAGGGTGTGGTGAAAAACCCCAACTACCGGGGTATTTCCGAGCAGTTCTGGCGCAACCTCAGCGCCGTGGGCGACGCCAGCACCTTTAAAGTGCTGGGCACGCCCAACTGCGGCAAAGGTGAACCCAACCAGGTGATCCGCGTGGGGCACGCGTCCCCGGCCTGTGTGTTCAGTCAAATTGATGTGTTTGGAGGGGATGCCTGATGGGTACGCCAATGAGTCAGGCCGAGCAGTTCGAAGGGTTGGTGGCGTGGCTGCGCAAGGCGCTGGTCAGCCCCGAGCAATTCACCGTGGGCTACAACGCCGAAACCTCGGAATTTATTCGCTTCAACAAAGGCAAAGTGCGCCAGGCCGGTGTGGTTCAGCAGGCCAGCCTTAGCCTCAAGCTGATCAACGAAGGCCGCCATGCCAGCGTCAACGTGACCCTGGCCGGTGAGCCTGCGGTTGACCAACAACGCGTGGCCGATGCGCTGAAACAACTGCGCGACACCGTGCCGCTGCTGCCGGTCGACCCGTACCTGCTGCTCAACCCCGAGCCGTGGCACAGCCACACCGAGCAGGCCGAAGCGTTGCCGGACACGGCGCAGGTGCTGGATGAAATCCGCCGCGCCGCCCACGGGGTCGATCTGGTCGGCTTCTACGCCAGCGGCCCGATCAGCTACGGCTACGCCAGTTCGCAAGGCGCGTTGGGCTGGCATGAGGCCAACAGTTTCAACTTTGACTGGAGCCTGTTCCACAGCAACGGCCAAGCGGTTAAAGCCAGCTACGCCGGTGCCCAGTGGGACAGCGAGCGCTTCGCCCAGCGCATGCAACTGGCCCGCGAGCAGTTGGCGTTTCTCGACCGCCCGGCCCACGTGCTGGCCCCCGGCGAGTACCGCGCTTACCTGGCCCCTGCGGCACTGGAAGAAGTCATGAGCATGCTCTGCTGGGGCGGCTTCTCGGCCCAAGCGCTGGCCAGCAAATACAGCCCGCTGCAAAAGCTCTATGGCGGTGATGCCGAGCTGAGCCCGCTGGTGTCGCTGGACGAACACGTAAGCCAGTCGTTAAGCCCGGCGTTTTCCGGCGAGGGCTACCCGCGCCAGGACTTGTCGCTGGTCAAACACGGCAAGGCCGCCGAGCAACTGGTGAGTTCGCGCAGCGCGGCCGAATACGGCCTCAAGGTCAACGGCGCGCCGGGCAGCGAAGCACCCAGCGCACTGGCGATGGCGGCCGGTCAACTGGCGCAGGCCGATATCCTCAAGCAGTTGGGCACCGGGCTGTACATCAGCAACCTGTGGTACTTGAACTACTCTGATCAACCAGCAGCACGCCTGACCGGTATGACCCGGTTCGCCACGTTCTGGGTCGAAGACGGCGAGATCAAGGCCCCGGTGAATACCATGCGGTTTGATGACAGCGTGTACAGCCTGCTGGGTTCGCAACTAGAAGCACTGACGGCAGAGCGGGAGCTGCTGGTCTCGGCCAGCACCTACGACCAACGCCAGACTGCATCGAATCTATTGCCGGGTGCGGTGGTCAAAAAACTCACGCTCACGTTGTAAGAGGCAGCATCACTCCAAATTGTGGGAGCGGGCTTGCTCGCGATGGCAGCGGCACGATGATGCAGGCATACCGAGTCGCCTGCATCGCGAGCAAGCCCGCTCCCACAGGTTTTTGAATGATCACAACAAGAGGTCCTATGCCCGAACGTCCGGTTCTCACGCCCGAAATTTTACGGTGGTTGCCTTGGGTGGTGGCCATCGCGTTTTTCATGCAGTCGCTCGACGGCACGATCCTCAACACCGCACTGCCGGCCATGGCCAGCGACCTCAAGGAAAACCCGCTGCGCATGCAAGGGGTGATCGTTGCCTACATGCTCACGGTGGCCTTGCTGATCCCGGCTTCGGGCTGGATTGCTGACCGCTTCGGCACCAAAAAAATCTTCTTCAGCGCCATTTTGCTGTTCAGCCTCGGCTCGCTGCTGTGCGCCTTGTCCGGCACGCTCAATGAATTGATCGCCGCCCGTGTGCTTCAAGGGCTGGGCGGTGCCTTGATGGTGCCGGTCGGGCGGCTGGTGGTGCTCAAGGCCTACCCGCGTTCGGAGCTGGTGCGGATCATGGGCTTTATTACCATCCCCGGCCTGCTCGGCCCGCTGATCGGCCCCACCCTGGGCGGCTGGATGGTGCAGTACCTGAGCTGGCACTGGATCTTTTTGATCAACCTGCCGGTGGGCATGCTGGGCTGCTGGGCGGTCTGGAAAATGATCCCCGACTTGCGCGGCGACGGGCGCTCACGCTTCGATGCCTGGGGCTTCTTGCTGTTTGGCGCGGCCATGGTGTTTATCACCATCGCCATGGAAGGCCTGGGCGAACTGCACATGCCGCACCTGCGGGTCATGTTGCTGCTGTTTGCCGGGCTGGCGTGCCTGGCGGCGTACTGGCTGCGGGCCGCCAACATCAGCAACCCGCTTTTTTCCCCGACGCTGTTTAAAACCAAAACCTTTGCCGTGGGCATTTTGGGCAACCTGTTTGCCCGCCTGGGCAGCGGCGCCTTGCCGTTTCTGGTGCCGTTGCTGCTGCAAGTGGCGCTGGGCTATTCACCGTCAGACGCCGGCATGAGCATGTTGCCGCTGGCAGCCGCCGCCATGCTGGCCAAGTGGGGCGCACGGCCGTTGATCGAGCGTCTGGGTTATCGCACGATCCTGACCGGCAACACGCTGGCACTCGGCATCATGCTGGCCAGCATGGGCCTGGTCACGGCTCAAACCCCGTACCCGCTGCTGCTGACGATGCTGGCCATTCTGGGTGCCATCAACTCGCTGCAGTTCACCGCCATGAACACCGTAACCCTGATCGACCTTGACGATGCCAGCGCCAGCAGCGGCAACAGCTTGCTCTCGGTGGTGGCGCAGTTGTCGTTGAGCCTTGGGGTTGCCTGTGCCGGTGCCTTGCTGGGCGGGTTCTCGGGCGACGGCGCCGGTGACGACGTGCACACCGTGCTGGGGGCGTTCCAGTTGACCTTCCTGACCGTCGGCATCATGGCCATGCTGGCAGCGGCGATCTTCTTGCAACTGTCACCGCAGGACGGTCGCAAGCCCAAAGCCAACTCGGAGCATGAGCTGGATCATTAATAGGGCCTTTGTCTCGCGATCTTTTGATCGTCTAAAAGATCGCGAGGCAAGCTCGCTCCTACAGAGAAGGTGATGACTTCTCGTCCAGAATGTTCGGGCATTGGGCAACGGGCTGTTACACTGCGCGACATTTTGTTTTGCAGGCCAGTCCCGTGACCACCATTGCCACCGCTTTCAACACGCTCCCCCTGTCCGCCGCCATGCTGGCTAACCTCGACTCCCTCGGTTATGCCCAGATGACGCCGATTCAGGCGCAGAGCTTGCCGGTGATCCTCAAAGGCATGGACCTGATCGCTCAGGCCAAGACCGGCAGCGGCAAAACCGCCGCCTTCGGCATCGGCCTGCTGAACCCGATCAACCCGCGCTACTTCGGCTGCCAGGCGCTGGTGATTTGCCCTACCCGCGAACTGGCTGACCAGGTGGCCAAGGAAATTCGCCGTCTGGCCCGCGCCGAAGACAACATCAAAGTGCTGACCCTGTGTGGCGGCGTGTCGTTCGGCCCGCAAATCGGCTCGCTGGAGCACGGCGCGCACATCATTGTCGGCACGCCGGGGCGTATCCAGCAGCACTTGCGCAAAGGTTCGCTGGTGCTCGACGGCCTGAACACGCTGGTGCTCGACGAAGCCGATCGCATGCTCGACATGGGCTTCTACGACGCCATCGAAGACATCATTGTGCAGACCCCGGCACGTCGCCAGACCCTGCTGTTTTCGGCCACTTACCCGGTGGGCATCAAGCAGTTGGCCTCCAAGTTCATGCGCGACCCGCAGCAAGTCAAAGCTGAGGCGCTGCACACCGACAGCCAGATCGAGCAGCGTTTCTACGAAATCGCCCCCGATGAACGCATGAGCGCCGTGACCAAAGTGCTGGGGCACTTCCGTCCGCAGTCGTGCGTGGCGTTCTGCTTCACCAAGCAGCAGGTACAAGAAACCGTTGATCACCTGACCTCCAAAGGCATTTCGGCTGTTGGCCTGCACGGCGACCTGGAACAACGCGACCGCGATCAAGTGCTGGCGATGTTCGCCAACCGCTCGACCTCGGTGCTGGTTGCCACCGACGTGGCCGCCCGCGGTCTGGACATCGACGCGCTGGATATGGTGATCAACGTTGAGTTGGCCCGTGATTCGGAGATCCACATTCACCGCGTTGGCCGTACCGGCCGTGCAGGCGAAAAAGGCATCGCGATCAGCCTGGTGGCGCCGTCTGAAGCGCACCGCGCCCAGGCCATCGAGCAACTGCAAAAGGCCCCGCTGAACTGGGAGTCGCTGGACACCCTGACCTCCAAGGGCGGCGCCCCGTTGCTGCCCGCCATGAGCACCCTGGTGATTGGCGCAGGCCGCAAAGACAAAGTCCGCCCGGGCGACATTCTGGGTGCCCTGACCGGCGACGCAGGCATCCCCGGTGCCCAAGTGGGCAAAATCGCGATCTTTGACTTCCAGGCCTACGTGGCCGTGGATCGCACTGTTGCCAAGCAGGCTTGCCAGCGCTTGAGCGAAGGCAAAATCAAAGGCCGCTCGCTGCGCGTTCGGGTGTTGTAATTCCCCCCACCCCGTCCCTGTAGGAGCGAGCTTGCTCGCGATCTTTGCTTTTAAAGATCAAAAGATCGCGAGCAAGCTCGCTCCTGCAGAGTTCCCCGCCGTATTTGAGGACACCGCTTTGCGTACCACCGACGTTGTGATTATTGGCGCTGGCGCCGCAGGTTTGATGTGCGCACTGACCGCTGCCGGGCGTGGGCGCAAGGTGTTGCTGATCGACCACGCCAACAAGGCGGGCAAAAAGATCCTGATGTCGGGCGGTGGGCGCTGCAACTTCACCAATATGTACACCGAGCCTGGCAACTTCCTGTCGCAGAACCCGCACTTCTGCAAGTCGGCGCTGGCCCGCTACACCCAATGGGATTTCATCGAGCTGGTGAGCAAGCACGGCGTGCCTTACCACGAGAAAAAACTCGGCCAGCTGTTTTGCGATAACAAGTCCAGCGACATCCTTGAGATGCTCCTCAGCGAGTGCCAGCAAGCCGGTGTCAGCCTGCACCTGGACACCTCGGTCGAGCAGATCGAAAAAACCGACAGCGGTTACAGCCTCAAAACCACACTGGATCAGTTGAACTGCCAGTCGCTGGTGATCGCCACCGGCGGCTTGTCGATCCCGACGCTGGGCGCCACCGGGTTTGGTTACCAAGTGGCCAAGCAGTTTGGCCACACCTTGCTGCCGACCCGCGCAGGGCTGGTGCCGTTCACCATCACCGATCAGCTCAAAGAGATTTGCAGCGAACTGTCGGGCACCTCGGTGGACTGCCTGGTGAGCTGCAACGATCAGAGTTTTCGCGAGAACATTCTGTTCACCCACCGCGGCCTGAGCGGCCCAGCGATTTTGCAGATCTCGTCGTTCTGGAACAGCGGTGACACGGTTGAGATCAACCTGTTGCCGGATCTGGATGCGCTGAGCTGGCTGCAAGCGCAACAGGCCGAGCGCCCGAACAGCGAACTGAAGACCCTGCTCGGGGAAATCTTCACCAAGAAGATGGCCAACTTGCTGGCCGAGCATTGGTTCGTGTCCAAACCCATGAAGCAATACACCCCAAGCGAACTGGCCGACGTGGCTAACAAGCTGGCGTGCTGGACCGTCGTGCCCGCCGGGACCGAAGGCTATCGCACCGCCGAAGTCACGCTGGGCGGCGTGGACACTCGCGAAGTGTCGTCCAAGACCATGGAATCGTTGAAAAGCCCCGGGCTGTATTTTGTCGGCGAAGTGCTGGATGTAAGCGGCCACCTGGGCGGTTTCAACTTCCAGTGGGCGTGGGCATCCGGGTATGCCGCAGCGCAGTTTGTTTGACACGCCCCCTGCACTAAAAATATTTTCTGTTCGATGTGAACAGTGCCATTGCACTAGCGTCTTATCTGGCTCAATTTAGCGAATCACGAGCCAGGCACCGCCACTCCATGTCATCGACCTCTTTCAGCCAATCACTGCGCCGCTTGTGGGCGCGGGACAAGTTCAGTTACAGCGTCCGGGTGTTCATCGCTCTGACCGGCAGCATGGCTTTTTGCTGGTATCAGGACGAGATGTCGCTGCTGATTCCTTTGTTCCTGGGGATTATTGCCAGCGCCCTGGCCGAAACCGATGACAGCTGGCAAGGCCGCCTGAATGCGTTGCTGGTCACGCTGGTGTGCTTCAGCGCCTCGGCGCTCAGTGTCGAATTACTCTTCCCCTACCCTTGGCTGCTGGTCATCGCGCTGGCCCTGGCCAGTTTTGCCCTGACCATGCTCGGGGCGCTGGGTGAACGGTACGGGGCGATTGCCTCGGCCACGTTGATTCTGGCCGTGTACACCATGATCGGCGTGGACCAGCGCGGTGGCGAAGTCACTGACTTCTGGCACGAGCCGCTGTTGCTGGTGGCCGGTGCAGCCTGGTACGGGCTGCTCTCGGTGCTGTGGCAAGCGCTGTTTTCCAACCAGCCGGTGCAGCAAAGCCTGGCGCGGCTGTTTTGGGAGCTGGGCTTGTACCTCAAGCTCAAGTCGGCGCTGTTTGAACCGGTGCGCAAGCTGGATGTAGAAGCAGGCCGCCTGGAGCTGGCCCGGCAAAACGGCCGCGTGGTGGCCGCGCTCAATACCGCCAAAGAGATCATTTTGCACCGGGTCGGCAACTCGCGGCCGGGCTCGAAAATCAGCCGTTACCTCAAGCTGTACTTCCTCGCGCAGGACATTCACGAACGCGCCAGCTCGTCGCACTACCCGTACAACGCACTCGCCGACGCGTTTTTCCACAGTGACGTGATGTTCCGTTGCCAACGCCTGCTGCGCCAGCAAGGTGTGGCCTGCCAGCGCCTGTCGGAGTCGATCAAGCTGCGCCAGCCGTTTGTCTATGACGACAGTTTTGCCGAGGCCTTGGGCGACTTGCACGCCTCCCTCGAACACTTGCGCATTCAGAGCAACCCGGCCTGGCGCGGGCTGCTGCGCTCACTGCGCGCGCTGGCGGCCAACCTCGGCACGCTGGACCGTTTGCTCAGCGATGCGAGCAACCCCGACGCCCTGGCCGATGCCACCGACAGCAGCCTGCTGGACCGCTCGCCGCGCAACCTCAAGGACGTGTGGTCGCGCCTGCGCCAGCACCTCACACCGACCTCGCTGATCTTTCGCCACGCCTTGCGCCTGCCTTTGGCGCTGAGCATCGGCTTTGGCATGGTGCACTGGATTCACCCAAGCCAAGGCTACTGGATCATCCTCACCACGCTGTTTGTCTGCCAGCCGAGCTACGGCGCGACACGGCGCAAGTTCAGCCAGCGGATTATCGGCACGGCCATTGGTCTGGCGGTGGGCTGGGCGCTGTTCGACCTGTTCCCCAACCCCATCATTCAGTCGCTGTTTGCGGTAGTGGCCGGGGTGGTGTTCTTTACCAACCGCACCACGCGTTACACCTTGAGCACGGCCGCCATTACTTTGATGGTTCTGTTCTGCTTCAACCAGGTGGGCGACGGTTACGGGCTGTTCTTGCCACGGCTGTTCGATACCTTGGTGGGCAGCGTGATTGCGGCGGCAGCGGTGTTCCTGTTCTTGCCGGACTGGCAGGGCCGTCGGCTCAATCAGGCGCTGGCCAATACCTTGAGCTGCAACAGCCAGTACCTGCGCCAGATCCTCCAACAATACGCCCAGGGCAAAAGCGATGACCTGGCCTATCGTCTGGCCCGGCGTAACGCCCACAACGCCGATGCGGCGCTGTCGACCACGCTGGCCAACATGCTGATGGAGCCGGGGCATTTCCGTAAGGACGCCGACATGGGCTTCCGCTTTCTGGTGCTCTCGCACACCTTGCTCAGTTATTTGTCGGGGCTGGGTGCGCATCGCGGCACTGAGCTGCCGGCAGAGCTGCGCGAGCAGTTGATCGAAGGCGCCGGGCGGCGCATTGCTGACAGCATCGACCAGATTGCCCAGGGCTTGAGCGCCAAGCTGCCGGTGCCGGTGCAAAGCGACGAGGAAGAAAAACTGGCCAATGAGCTGGAGCAGATGCCGGATGACATTGATGAAAACCTGCGGCTGGTGCAAACCCAGTTGGCGCTGATCTGCCGTCAACTCGGCCCATTGCGCACCCTGGCTGCACATTTGGTCAAAGCTCCGTAGGATTTATCGCAGCTTGGCGCCAGTCAGTATCACGCCTACTATCGGGCCATCGTTTCGATAACAAGGACAACACCGTGACCACTGACTGGCTCTGCAAACACCACGACGATCTGGGCAAAGAACAGCTCTACGCCATTCTGGAGCTGCGCTCGGAAGTCTTCGTCGTTGAACAAAAATGCGCGTATCAAGATGTCGACGGCCAAGACCTGTCGGGCGATACGCTGCACGTAATGGGCTGGCAAGACGACAAGCTGGTGGCTTACGCCCGCTTGCTCGACCCCGAATCCCAGGGCGGCGACGTGGTCATTGGCCGGGTGATCATTGCACCCCGGGGCCGTGGGCAAAAGCTTGGGCACCGCCTACTGGAAGTGGCGCTGGAAAACATCGAAGAGTATTGGTCCGGGCAACCGATTTTCATGTCCGCACAAGCACACTTGCAGCCATTTTATGAGCAGCACGGGTTTCGGGCCGAAGGCGAGACGTACCTTGAAGATGACATCCCGCACATCGGCATGCGCCGGGCTTAAGGGTAACCGAGCACCTGCTTGATCTGCTCCAGGTGCTGGCCGACCCAGGCTTTGTCGATCGGCCCCCAGCTGTGAATCAGGTAGCGCCCGGCATGGTTGCGGGCGCCGTCCAGTTGTTCAAACTCACACACGATGTCCAGATCGGCCAGGGCGGCAATGGTGTCCTGGGCCGTGCGGCGCGGCATGCCGGTGACGTCGGTCAGCGCTGGCACACTGCTGGCGGTTTGGCTGTCGATCAACCAGGCCACGTACAAACGCCGGTAAAAACTGCTTTTGGTTTTACTGACTTCCATTCAGAACTCCCGTTATGTAGTACGCCACCTGTAGGTGCGAGCTTAAGTGCGGGCATCGCGCCAGGTCAGGTACACCCGCAGGTCAAACTCCAGTTGGTGATAACCCGGCAGCATGTGTTCGCACAGTTTGTAGAACGCCTTGTTGTGGTCGGACTCTTTGAGGTGCGCCAGTTCGTGCACCACGATCATCTTCAAGAACTCTGGCGCAGCTTCCTTGAACAACGAGGCCACGCGCAGTTCTTTCTTGGCCTTGAGCTTGCCACCCTGCACCCGCGAAATAGTTGTGTGCAAGCCCAGCGCACGGTGGGTGAGGTCGAGGCGGTTGTCAAACAGCACCTTGTCAAAGGACGGCGCGTTGCGCAGGTATTCCTGTTTGATCTCGTGCGCGTAGGCATACAAGGCCTTGTCGCTCTGCACCGCATGGCGCTGTGGATAACGCTCATTCAGGTAGCTGCCCAATTGGTCGCGCTCGATCAATTGGCGCACTTGATCCTGCAACGATTGGGGGTAAGCCTGGAGGTATTTGAGCACGGTCATGGGGCGTCAACGCACAGCGTAAAAGTTCGCCAGTGTAGCGAATCCAGCTTTTATGGCTACCTTGTCAGACGTTTACGTTGCCAAGAGGCGGACACTTCCGAGAAAGCGTGGGGACCGCAAGCGCTGCTTGCGGCGTGGAAAGGCCGGGGGCTATCTTCTTGAGTCGCCGATGATCCCCGTGGAAGAGACATGAAAAAGACGACGCCCGACGGTCCTAAAGCAAAACGCATCCAGCGTGATGATCATCTGCACGATGATGCAACCCAAGACCTGCTCAAACGCCTGCGCGAAGACCCTCCCGTAGACCTGGAGACCTTGCAGCCGACGCAAGCGCAAGGCATCAGCCCTGAGTCACCGTTTGCCGTGCTGGCAGATGTTCGCGCCCTGCAAGCCTTGCAGCACGTGTCGATCATGCTCAAGGGGGCAGAAGAGGTGTCGGATGAAATCACCGAAATGGCCAGCGGCATCGAGCGCGGGCTGGTGTGGTCGCTGGTGCACTCGGTCGAGATGGCCCGCTCACTCGTAGACGCCCTGCTCAAGGGCAACGGCATAGATCCCGAAAAAATACACCACACCTTGTAGGAGCGAGCTCGCCTCGCGATCTTTTGATCGTTTAAAAGATCGCGAGACAAGCTCGCCCCTACAGATGAATCCGTGTGCCAGGCACAAAAAAGCCCGCATCGCTGCGGGCTTCTTCATGACGCTTAAGGCTTAGTTGACCTTGGCGTTCAGCTCACCTTTGAGGTAACGCTGGTACATGGCTTCCAGGGAGATCGGTTTGATCTTCGAGGCATTGCCAGCGGTGCCGAAGGCTTCGTAACGTGCGATGCACACGTCGCGCATGGCCGTCACGGTAGCGCCGAAGAATTTGCGCGGGTCGAACTCGCTTGGGTTGGTTGCCATCAGGCGACGCATGGCACCCGTCGAGGCCAGACGCAGGTCGGTGTCGATGTTGACCTTGCGCACGCCGTACTTGATGCCTTCAACGATTTCTTCAACCGGCACGCCGTAGGTTTCTTTGATATCGCCGCCGTACTGGTTGATGATCGCCAGCCACTCTTGTGGCACCGAAGACGAACCGTGCATCACCAGGTGAGTGTTGGGGATGCGCTTGTGGATTTCTTTGATGCGGTCAATCGCCAACACGTCGCCGGTAGGTGGCTTGGTGAACTTGTAAGCGCCGTGGGAAGTACCGATGGCGATGGCCAGGGCGTCCACTTGGGTGCGTTTTACGAAGTCTGCGGCTTCTTCCGGGTCGGTCAGCATTTGGCTGTGATCCAGAACGCCTTCAGCGCCGATACCGTCTTCTTCGCCCGCCATGCCGGTTTCCAGGGAACCCAGGCAGCCCAGCTCGCCTTCAACCGACACGCCGCAAGCGTGCGCCATGGCAACGGTTTGCTGAGTGACGCGAACGTTGTAGTCGTAGTCGGTAGGGGTTTTACCGTCTTCGCCCAGGGAGCCGTCCATCATGACCGAGCTGAAGCCCAGCTGGATGGAGCGCTGGCAGACGTCAGGGCTGGTGCCGTGGTCCTGGTGCATGCACACCGGGATATGCGGGAATTCTTCGATGGCCGCCAGAATCAGGTGACGCAGGAACGGCGCACCTGCGTACTTGCGCGCACCGGCCGAAGCCTGAACGATCACCGGGGAGTCAGTCTTGTCAGCGGCTTCCATGATCGCGCGCATCTGCTCAAGGTTGTTGACGTTGAAGGCTGGAACGCCGTAGCCGAATTCGGCGGCGTGGTCCAACATCTGGCGCATGCTGATAAGTGCCATTGTGTGTGTCTCTCCCGGACAAGGGTCGTTAATCGTGCAAGCCTGCCGTAGCGGCGGCTGCGATTCAAGTTATTGCAGATCGGGGGTTGGCCCCGGTGCTGCGAATTCGATGCAGCTGAAACGTTACAGCTCCAGCTATAGCTTTACCGCTGTCTGTAGGAGCGAGCTTGCTCGCGATTTTTTAAAAGCTCGCGAGCAAGCTCGCTCCTACAGGTATTGCGAACGCTATGGGCACCCGCGCCCTTTTGAGGGTTGCGGGGTCTCGTATTTTTCCAGCGCTTCAGGCCCTGAGCGTTTATTGACCAGTGGCACGCTCTGCGCCTGCCAGTCGGCCTGGTAGCAACCACTCTCTTCGGGAGTGGCGGCCTCTGCCGGCGGCGGGGCCGAACCGGCGCAACCGGCCAAAAAGCCCGCAACTATCAACAGCGGTAACAACTTGACCATGTCCATGCTTCCTTTCAGGGCCTGAGTCATAGTCAGGCTTTGGCGCGGCTTTCCAGAATTTCAACAGCAGGCAGTACCTTGCCTTCGACGAACTCCAGGAAGGCACCGCCGCCTGTCGAGATGTACGAAATTTGATCAGCAATGCCGTATTTGTCGATGGCCGCCAGGGTGTCGCCACCACCAGCAATCGAGAAGGCTTCGCTCTCAGCAATGGCCTGGGCCAGCACTTTGGTGCCGTTGCCGAACTGGTCAAATTCAAACACGCCTACCGGACCGTTCCACAGAATGGTCTTGGACGATTTCAGCAGGTCAGCGAAGTGCGCTGCAGTTTGTGGACCAATGTCCAGAATCATGTCGTCAGCGGCCACGTCGCCGATCAGTTTGACGGTCGCTTCGGCGGTTTCTGCGAATTGCTTGGCAACCACAACGTCGGTTGGCAACGGCACGTTGACCTTGGCCGCGATGGCGCGGGCTGTGTCCAGCAGGTCGGGTTCGTACAGCGATTTGCCCACCGGGTGACCAGCAGCCGCCAGGAAGGTGTTGGCAATGCCGCCGCCAACGATCAGCAGGTCGCAGATCTGGCTCAGGCTGTTGAGCACTTCAAGTTTGGTCGACACTTTGGAGCCGGCAACAATGGCCGCCATTGGCTTGGCCGGGGCGCCCAGGGCTTTGCCCAGTGCTTCCAGTTCAGCGGCCAGCAACGGGCCCGCAGCGGCAACCTTGGCGAACTTGGCAACGCCGTGGGTCGAGCCTTCAGCGCGGTGCGCAGTACCGAAAGCGTCCATCACGAACACGTCGCACAGGGCGGCGTATTGCTTGGCCAGTTCGTCAGCGTTTTTCTTTTCGCCCTTGTTGAAGCGCACGTTTTCGAACAACACGATGTCGCCCGCTTTAACGTCGACGCCGTTCAGGTAGTCGCTGACCAGCGGCACTTCGCGGCCCAAGGCTTTGCTCAGGTAGTCAGCGACTGGCTTGAGGCTGTTCTCGGCCGAGAACTCGCCTTCAGTCGGACGCCCCAGGTGCGAGCAGACCATAACCGCTGCGCCTTTTTCCAGGGCCAGCTTGATGGTCGGCAGCGAAGCAAGGATGCGCGCATCGCTGGCGACAACACCGTCCTTCACCGGGACGTTGAGGTCTTCGCGGATCAGTACGCGCTTACCTTGGAGATCGAGGTCGGTCATCTTCAACACGGTCATGGGTCGCAGTTCCTGAGTTTCTAATGTTAGAGAGCGGGTTTAGGGTGAGTGATGTGCAAATAGTGCTCGGCCACATCGATCATTCGATTGGCAAAACCCCATTCGTTGTCGAACCAGGCCAGCAGGTTCACCAGCCGTGGGCCGGAAACGCGGGTCTGGCTGGCATCGACGATGGCCGAATGCGGGTCGTGGTTAAAATCGCAACTGGCGTGCGGCAACTCGGTGTACGCCAACAGGCCTTTAAGCGGGCCGCTGGTCGCCGCCTCGCGCAGTACACGGTTAACTTCTGTGGCGTCGGTGTCACGCGCCGTGACCAAGGTAATGTCCAGACATGACACATTCAGGGTCGGCACACGTACGGCTTTGGCTTGAATCCGCCCGGCAAGTTCCGGCAATAAACGCTCAATGCCTTTGGCGAGGCCGGTGGACACCGGAATCACCGACTGAAACGCCGAGCGTGTACGACGCAGGTCTTCATGGTGGTAGGCATCAATCACCGGCTGGTCGTTCATGGCTGAGTGAATCGTGGTAATCGATACGTACTCAAGACCGAATGCTTCATCGAGCAGGCGCAACAGCGGCACGCCGCAGTTGGTGGTGCACGAGGCGTTGGACACCAGGCGCTCGTCGCCGGTAAGGGTGTGCTGGTTGACGCCATACACGATGGTCGCGTCAACATCGGCTTCGCTGGCCATCGGCTGCGAGAACAGCACACGGGGTGCCCCGGCATCGAGAAAACGCTGGCCGTCGGCACGGGAGTGATAGACGCCGGAGCATTCCAGCACCAGATCCACGCCCAGCGCGGCCCAGTCGATGCCTTCGGGGGTGGCACTGCGGAACACTTTCACGCAGTCGCCATTGATATGCAGGCAGTCGCCTTCGATCCGTATGTCGCCGGGGAACCGGCCATGGGTGGAGTCGAAGCGCGTCAAATATTCGAGGCTGGCCATATCGGCCAAATCATTCAGTGCAACAATTTCAAACCCGGCAGCCGCCCCTCGCTCAAACAACGCACGCAAGACGCAACGACCAATCCGGCCGTAGCCGTTGAGTGCAACTTTGTAAGGACGCAGTTGAGGCATGGGGTTCTCTTATCAGGGTGTAAACACAACGATCCCCCGTAGGAGCCGCCGCAGGCTGCGATCTTTTGATTTTTAAAAGATCGCAGCCTTCGTACCTCGGCAGCTCCTACGGGGGGATTGCTTAGTCTTCCAGCAGCTCTTCAGCCTGACCCAGGATGTTTTCCACGGTGAAGCCGAACTCTTCGAACAAGGCAGGCGCAGGCGCCGACTCGCCGTAGGTGGTCATGCCGATCACGCGGCCTTCCAGGCCCACGTACTTGTACCAGTAGTCTGCGTGGGACGCTTCGATCGCAATACGCGCGCTAACCTGCAACGGCAGAACCGACTGCTTGTAGCCTGCATCTTGAGCTTCGTACACGCTGGTGCACGGGATCGACACCACACGAACCTTGCGGCCTTGTTCGGTCAGTTTCTCGTACGCCTGAACGGCCAGGCCGACTTCGGAACCGGCCGAGATCAGGATCAGCTCAGGCTCGCCTGCGCAGTCCTTGAGCACGTAACCACCGCGGTTGATGTTGGCGATCTGGCCAGCATCACGGGTTTGGTGGTTGAGGTTCTGACGCGAGAAGATCAACGCGGACGGGCCGTCGTTGCGCTCCAGGGCGTATTTCCAGGCCGCTGCAGATTCCACTGCGTCGGCTGGGCGCCAGGTATCCAGGTTCGGCGTGGTACGCAGGCTGGTCAATTGCTCAACCGGCTGGTGCGTCGGGCCGTCTTCGCCCAGACCGATGGAGTCGTGGGTGAACACATAGATCACACGCTGCTTCATCAGGGCCGACATGCGGATGGCGTTGCGGGCGTATTCCATGAACATCAGGAAGGTCGCGCCGTAAGGCACCAGGCCGCCATGCAGGGCAACGCCGTTCATGATGGCGCTCATGCCGAACTCACGTACGCCGTAGTACACGTAGTTGCCGCTGGCGTCTTCAGCGCTCACGCCTTTGCAACCTTTCCACAGGGTCAGGTTGGAACCGGCCAGGTCAGCCGAGCCGCCCAGCAGTTCAGGCAGCAGCGGGCCAAAGGCGTTCAGGGTGTTTTGGCTGGCTTTACGGCTGGCGATGGTTTCGCCTTTGGCCGCGACTTCAGCGATGTAGGCGCTGGCCTTGGCATCGAAGTCGGCAGGCAGCTTGCCGCTCAGGCGACGGGTCAGTTCACTGGCCAGTTCCGGGAACTCGGCAGCGTAGGCGGCGAAGCGCTTGTCCCACTCGGACTCAACGGCAGCACCGGCTTGCTTGGCATCCCATTCGGCGTAGATATCGGCCGGGATTTCAAACGGGCCGTGGTTCCAGTTCAGCGCAGTGCGGGTCAGGGCGATTTCGTCGTTGCCCAGTGGAGCACCGTGGCAATCTTCTTTGCCTTGCTTGTTCGGCGAGCCAAAACCGATGGTGGTTTTGCAGCAGATCAGCGTTGGCTTGTCGCTTTTACGCGCGGTGTCGATGGCGGTTTTGATTTCTTCCGGGTCGTGACCGTCAACATTGCGGATCACTTGCCAGTTGTAGGCTTCGAAACGCTTTGGCGTGTCGTCGGTGAACCAGCCTTCAACTTCACCATCAATCGAGATGCCGTTGTCGTCGTAGAACGCGATCAGCTTGTTCAGGCCCAAGGTGCCGGCCAACGAGCCAACTTCGTGGGAAATGCCTTCCATCATGCAGCCATCACCCAGGAACACGTAGGTGTGGTGATCGACAACGTTGTGGCCAGGGCGGTTGAACTGCGCGCCCATGACTTTTTCAGCCAGGGCAAAGCCCACGGCATTGGCCAGGCCCTGACCCAGCGGGCCAGTGGTGGTTTCTACGCCCGGCGTGTAACCGAACTCCGGGTGGCCCGGGGTACGGCTGTGCAGTTGGCGGAAGTTTTTCAGGTCGTCGATCGACAGGTCATAGCCGGTCAGGTGCAACAACGAGTAGATCAGCATCGAGCCATGGCCGTTGGACAGCACGAAGCGGTCACGGTCAGCGAACGAAGGATTGCTCGGGTTGTGCTTCAGATAATCGCGCCACAGTACTTCGGCGATATCCGCCATACCCATAGGGGCACCTGGATGGCCGCTGTTGGCTTTTTGCACGGCATCCATGCTGAGTGCACGAATGGCGTTGGCACGCTCACGACGGCTGGGCATCGCTGTTCTCCTGGGTATTGAAAGTTAAATCGAAACGGAAAAAAGGCGAGCATTTTCCCTCACCCACCGCCTTCGGGGCAATGACAGATAGTCGCTTGAAGCGTTTTTCATGCGCTTAACCGTTCAACCTGTTGAAGATCGGACATTTCATTTCGTTATTGAGTGCAAGACATCCGACCAACGAACCAGTTATCGATCAATATCAAAAAGTTTTGATATTGAACTTGCGAGGTGTGAGACGGGTAACTAGACTGCGCCCCCATGAACTTACGCGTGCCTTCTATCCGCCATGACGATTGCGACGAGCTCTCCGCCCTGTGCAAGGCCGGAGGTGACCCGCTGCGACTCAATGTGCTGCGCGCGTTGGCCAACGATTCATTTGGAGTGCTGGAACTGACGCACATATTTGCCACCGGCCAGTCAGGCATGAGCCACCACCTCAAGGTGTTGTCCCAGGCACAACTGGTGGCCACGCGTCGCGAAGGCAATGCCATTTTTTATCGTCGTGCCCTGCCCCACACCGAACTGCTGGGCGGCAAGTTGCATGCTGCATTGCTGGAGGAGGTCGACAACCTGACCCTGCCCGCCGACGTGCAAGCGCGCATCAGTGCCGTACATGGACAACGAGCAGCGGCCAGCCAGGACTTTTTCTCGCGTATTGCCGAGAAATTTCGAGCTCAACAGGACTTGATCGCTGGCGTGCCACAGTATCGGGACAGCGTGTTGACGCTGCTCGACAAACAGAGCTTCAGCCCAGCTGCCACGGCCCTTGAAGTCGGCCCCGGAGACGGCAGTTTCTTGCCCGACCTGGCCCAACGCTTCCAGCACGTCACGGCACTGGACAACAGCTCGGTAATGCTTGAGCTGGCCCGCCAGCTGTGTGAACGCGAGTCACTGAACAACGTCAGCCTGCTCCTGGCCGACGCGCTGCACGATGCGCACCTGCAGGCCGATTGCGTGGTGGTGAACATGGTCTTGCACCATTTCGCGGCACCGGCCGATGCACTCAGGCAACTGGCCACCTTGTTGAAACCTGGCGGTAGCCTGCTGGTAACAGAGTTGTGTAGCCATAATCAGGCGTGGGCCCGCGAGGCTTGCGGCGATCTGTGGCTAGGTTTTGAACAAGATGATCTGGCCCATTGGGCCACCGCTGCGGGACTCGTTCCCGGGGAAAGCCTCTATGTAGGCTTACGTAATGGTTTCCAGATTCAGGTCCGCCACTTTCAGCGGCCAGCTGGCGACACTCACCATCGGTAAATATTAGGAAACCGTCGAGATGAGCGAATACTCCCTTTTCACCTCCGAGTCCGTGTCTGAAGGGCATCCGGACAAAATCGCCGACCAGATTTCTGATGCGGTGCTGGACGCCATCATTGCTGAAGACAAGCACGCCCGTGTGGCCTGCGAAACTCTGGTGAAAACCGGCGTGGCAATCATTGCAGGCGAAGTCACCACTTCGGCCTGGGTTGACCTGGAACAGATCGTTCGTGACGTGATCACCGACATTGGCTACACCAGCTCCGACGTCGGTTTCGACGGCGCGACCTGCGGTGTCATGAACATCATCGGCAAGCAGTCCCCTGACATCAACCAGGGTGTTGACCGCGCCAAGCCTGAAGACCAGGGCGCCGGTGACCAAGGCCTGATGTTCGGCTACGCCAGCAACGAAACCGATGTGCTGATGCCAGCACCGATCACCTTCTCGCACCAACTGGTTCAGCGTCAGGCTGAAGCCCGTAAATCCGGCCTGCTGCCGTGGTTGCGCCCGGACGCCAAGTCCCAAGTAACCTGCCGTTACGAAAACGGCAAAGTGGTTGCCGTTGACGCCATCGTGCTGTCGACCCAACACAACCCGGAAGTGTCGTACAGCGACCTGCGCGAAGGCGTGATGGAGCTGATCGTCAAGCACGTACTGCCGGCTGAACTGCTGCACAAAGACACCCAGTTCCACATCAACCCGACTGGCCAGTTCATCATCGGTGGCCCGGTAGGCGACTGCGGCCTGACTGGCCGCAAGATCATCGTTGACACCTACGGCGGCATGGCCCGTCACGGCGGCGGCGCGTTCTCGGGTAAAGACCCGTCCAAGGTTGACCGTTCGGCGGCTTACGCCGGTCGTTACGTGGCCAAGAACATCGTGGCTGCCGGCCTGGCTGAGCGTTGCGAGATCCAGGTTTCCTACGCAATCGGCGTCGCTCAACCGACTTCGATTTCGTTGAACACCTTCGGCACTGGCAAGATCTCTGACGACAAGATCATCAAGCTGGTACGTGAAGTGTTCGACCTGCGTCCATACGCAATCACCACCATGCTTGACCTGCTGCACCCGATGTACCAGGAAACAGCCGCTTACGGTCACTTCGGCCGCACGCCGCAGACCAAAACCGTGGGCAACGATACCTTCACCACGTTCACGTGGGAGCGTACCGACCGCGCTGAAGAACTGCGCAGCGCTGCTGGTTTGTAAGTAAGCCAGAAGCCCCGGACAGGTCACTGTCCGGGGCTTTTTTGTGCCTCACAACATCTGCCCCTGTGGGAGCGGGCTTGCTCGCGATGGCATCGACGCAGTTTGTCTGACACACCGCGCTGCCTGAATCGCGAGCAAGCCCGCTCCCACAGAAACACCCGGCAATCTTCTGCCCAAGCGCCACGGCCGTCCTCCACTAGCCTTAAGCATTCACTCCGGGCAAGGACGCTCATGATGCTGGCCATACTCCGCGTTTTCACTGGGCTTTTACTCGCGTTTCTCAGTTTCAACAGCCTCGCCAACCCCTGCGCCGACGAGCAAGCCTTACGCCAGCAACTCAAGGTGTGGGACGACAGTTACCACCGCCTGGGGGTTTCTCTGGTCAGCGATGCGGTATACGACCAACTGCGCAGCCGCCTGGAACACTGCCGTGCTGTGGATAACCCACTGCTAACGGCAAGCGGCCCGGTGGCTCATCCCGTGGCGCAAACCGGGCTGGCCAAGCTGGCAGATGAACGCGCCGTTGAACGCTGGATCAAGGGCCGTCAGGACCTGTGGGTACAACCCAAAGTGGATGGCGTGGCCGTTACGCTGGTCTACCGCCAAGGGCAACTACAGCACGTCATCAGCCGCGGCGACGGGCTTAGCGGGCAGAACTGGACGGCGGCTGCACAGGTGATCAGCGCCATCCCACAACGCTTGCCACAGCCTGTGGACATGCTATTGCAAGGTGAACTCTATTGGCGGGTGCCCGGGCATGTTCAGGCCAAGGCGGGCAGCGTCAACGCGCGCAGCACCGTGGCCGGGTTGATGGCCCGCCATGCGCTAAGCCCTGAACAAGGCCAGGGCATTGGCCTGTTCGTGTGGGATTGGCCTCAAGGCCCGCACGCCCAAAGCGAGCGGCTGGCCCGTTTGGCCGAGCTGGGTTTTACCGACAGCCAAACCTACAGCCAGCCCATCGACCATCTGGACCACGCCCGGCACTGGCGCGAGCATTGGTTTAACACCCCGCTACCGTTCGCCAGCGATGGCGTGGTGTTGCGCCAAAGCCAGCGCCCGGCCGCCGAACGCTGGCAAGCCAAACCACCCAACTGGGCCGCCGCGTGGAAATACCCGCATGCCCAGGCGCTGAGCGAAGTACGTAAGGTTACATTCAACATTGGCCGCACCGGGCGCATCACGCCCATGCTGGAGCTGACCCCGGTGCGCCTTGATGACCGCACGATCAAACGCATTAGCGTGGGCTCACTGCAACGCTGGCAAGATCTGGATATTCGCCCCGGCGACCACGTGGCCATCAGCCTGGCGGGCATGACCATTCCTAGACTCGACAGCGTGGCCTTGCGCGCCAGTGAACGAGTTGAAGTCCTCGCGCCCCAGCCCAATAACTTCCATGCCTTGAGCTGCTGGTCGGCAACACCGGGCTGTGAACGTCAGTTTTTGGCGCGGCTCAATTGGCTCAGCAGCAAGAAAGGTTTGGCCATGCCGTTTGTCGGGCCCGGCACCTGGAATACGCTGATTCAAGCCGGTGAGGTCAATAACCTGCTCGATTGGTTGACCCTGGACGCCGCCCGGCTTGCTAACATTGGCGGCTTCGGCGAGCGCAGCAGCGAACGATTGCTCGCCAGTGTGTACGCGGCACGGCAACAACCGTTTGCTCAATGGGTCAAAGCGTTGGGCTTGCCGCCCACCGGCGATGCGCCGTTGGGGCAATCATGGCAAGCGCTGGTCGCGCGCGATGAACAGGCCTGGCAGGCGTATGCCGGGATAGGTGCCCAGCGTGCTGC
Organism: Pseudomonas sp. HY2-MNA-CIBAN-0224; assembly: GCF_040310285.1. Lineage (NCBI taxonomy): Bacteria > Pseudomonadati > Pseudomonadota > Gammaproteobacteria > Pseudomonadales > Pseudomonadaceae > Pseudomonas > Pseudomonas sp. HY2-MNA-CIBAN-0224. The sequence continues at coordinate 36,428 of NZ_JBEOPQ010000038.1, forward strand.
GCAATTGACTGAATTTTTGCGTGAGCCGAACGTACAGGCTTTAAGTGAACAGTTACGGGCTGCCGGGATTGCCGGTTTCGACTAGAAACTGCCCACAGCGTTACGCGAGGCGTATGCTGCGTCCGGGTTTTTGAATTGTGTGTATTGTCATTATTTTTGTCACGGAGCTTTTTATGAAACGTTTTTCACCGCTTGTTCTCTTGACTGTTTGCGGCCTGCTGGCCGCCCCTGTGATGGCTGCCGACCCTGCTCCAGAGCTGACCGGTTGCGCCGCTAAAAAACAAGCCATCACCCTGCAACTTGAACAGGCACGCGCCCACGGCAACAGCAACCAAGCAGCCGGCCTGGAAAAAGCCCTGAGCGAAGTGACGGCGAACTGCACCGACGCGGGCCTGCGCAAAGAGCGTGAAAACAAGGTGCTCGACGCCAAGCATGAAGTCAGCAAGCGCCAGGCCGACCTGGACAAAGCCATGAAAAAAGGCGATCCGGAAAAAATCGACAAGCGCAAAACCAAGCTCGCCGAGTCACGTAAAGAGCTGCAAGAAGCGCTGGATCAGCTGGACAAGTAAGTCGCTGAACTACCCTGTGGGGGCGAGCTGGCCGCGCGATCTTTTAAACAATCAAAAGATCGCGAGGCAAGCTCGCTCCTACAGGGGCTTGTGCCCACTCAGTGATTCCTGAATGCCTTGTGGCACGCACTGCACGTGTCCTGAACCTTCTGCACCGCAGGCGTCAGGTGGCTGGCTGAGTACGGCTGTTGCTGGCTGGCGACCACCAGCGCTCCCGTCGCCGCTTCCAGCTCGCGGGCCAATGCTTCAAACCGTGCCTGTTGCTGCCAGACTGCGTCGGTGGCGCTGGTTTTATCGGAGTCCTTTACCTGCGGAAAATGCGCCCACGGCTGATACGCCAGCGCATCGAGCTGCATGGCGGCTTCAGCAAAGCGCGGACCGTTAAACGGTACCCGGCCCTTCAACATGCCGCTCAGCTCTTCACTGGTACTGAGCATTTGTTTGAAAATCGCTTTACGCTGACCCAGCGGTGAGTCCGGATCAATGCCGCCACACGCCGACAGCGTCAGGCAGGCCAGCAACACAATGCAACATTGTTTAAAAGTCATGGTGGCTTCACGTCACGAAAATCGGTCGCCAGTATCCTCGTGTCACTCGCAAAGACCAATACCCCTATTAAATATACGGGTTGCCTCGACGGTTATCTGACCTCGGCAACTCTTGAAGGAACCTCGCTGATGAGATCACTTTTCAAGCCGCTGGCGTGGGCGCTGCCGATTGTCATGCTGCTGGCCGGGTGCAATGGCACCGACAAAGACACCGCCAAACCGGCCCCGCACACCACCTACAGCAAAGCCGACTGGAGCGCGCTGCCGGAAGTGACCGGCGTCGACCTGCAAAACGGTTTCGCCTCATGGCGCAGCGCGTGCACACGGCTCAAGGCCGACCCTAACTGGGGCAACCTGTGCAGCGCTGCCGCCAGCTTGCCGGCCAACCCGAGCGTGGCTGAAGTCAGCAGTTTCCTGCAAACCCACCTGGACGTGTACAGCCTGCGCTCGGCCGAAGGCAGCAGCGACGGCTTGATCACCGGCTACTACGAGCCGGTCTACCCTGGCAGCCTGAAACAGACCACCGCGGCCCATGTGCCTATTTACGGCGTGCCGTCTGATTTGATCGTGGTGAACCTGGACAGCATCTACCCGGAACTCAAGGGCAAACGCCTGCGCGGTCGCCTTGAAGGGCGCGTGCTCAAGCCGTACGACACCGCCGAAACCATCAACAACCAAGGCCTCAATGCGCCGGTACTGGCCTGGCTGACCGACCCGATGGACCTGCAATTCCTGCAAATTCAGGGGTCGGGCCGCGTGCAACTCGACAATGGCCGCCAACTGCGCATCGGCTATGCCGACCAAAACGGCCATCCGTACAAACCGATTGGCCGCTGGTTGGTGGAACAGGGCGAGCTGAAAAAAGAAGACGTCACCATGGGCAGCATTCACGCGTGGGCAGTGGCTCACCCTGAACGCGTGCACGAACTGCTGGCCAGCAACCCCAGCTACGTGTTTTTCACGCAAAACCCTGACAGCAACGAAGGCCCGCGCGGCTCGCTGAACGTGCCATTGACCGCAGGTTACAGCGTGGCAGTGGATCGCAGCGTCATCCCGCTGGGCAGCTTGCTGTGGTTGTCGACCACCCAGGCAGACGGCCAGCCGATCGTACGCCCGGTTGCCGCCCAAGACACTGGAGGCGCCATTGCCGGTGAAGTGCGGGCAGACTTCTTCGTCGGCACCGGCCCGGAAGCCGGGAAAATCGCAGGGGACATGAAGCAGAAAGGCAACATCTGGCTGTTGTGGCCCAAAGGCGCAGCGTTGCCGCAATAACACCTGATGCCTCTGTAGGAGCGAGCTTTTGATCTTTAAAAGATCGCGAGACAAGCTCGCTCCTACACGGCGGGGAGTCAGATTAGTCTTCTTCTCGGCCCGGAAAACTCCTGCAAATCCTCCCCCGCTTGTTCCTGCCCACCTCGCAGAATAGTCTCGACGTTCGCCCTATTTATCGAGACCTTACATGACTAACAAAGCGGTTATCGTCTTCAGTGGCGGGCAAGACTCGACGACGTGTCTGTTACAGGCGCTGCCCCTGTATGACGAAGTGCACTGCATTACCTTTGACTACGGCCAGCGTCACCGCGCGGAAATTGACGTTGCACGGGTGCTTTCCAAGCAACTGGGCGCCACTAAACACACCGTTCTGGATGCCTCACTGCTCAATCAATTAACGGTCAGCAGCCTGACCCGCGAAGATATGGACGTGCCCGACGCCTCAGCACCTGAAAACGGTTTGCCGAGTACCTTCGTGCCAGGGCGCAATATTGTGTTTCTCACACTGGCGTCTATTTATGCCTACCAGGTGCAGGCCAAAACCGTGATTACCGGCGTGTGCGAAACAGACTTTTCAGGCTACCCGGACTGCCGCGACGCGTTCGTCAAATCACTGAACCGGGCCATCACCTTGGGCATGGCCTACGACGTACGCATCAAAACGCCACTGATGTGGCTAAACAAAGCCGAAGTGTGGGCGCTGGCCGATGAGTACCAACAATTGGCCGTGATTCGTGACCAAACCCTGACCTGCTACAACGGCATCCAGGGCGCAGGCTGCACTCACTGCGCCGCCTGCAGCTTGCGGGCAAAAGGGTTGGCCGAGTACTTGAGCGACACAGCAGGTGTTCGCCAACGCTTGCAGGCAAAGCTGCAAAAAGCCGCATAGCGCCTTGCACGTCAGCCACTATCAACACGCTGGGCGTGTTGATAGTCAGCGAATCATTGCCGGGCGCTTACCTGCTCTCCACCGTCATGTATTTGCTTAACAGCGCCCTCATGCCATACGCCGGGAACACGTTAAAAAATGCAAAGCTCACTTTGATAAGAATCTGGATAACGATCATGTCAAGGATGACACTGGTTTCCATAACGCCATAAAACGCCAGAAAGCAAAAAAGAAAGCTGTCAATAATGACCGCGATAAAAGTGCTCAGGAACACCCGGAGAAACAAGAACCTCGAATTCGTCAATTCTTTAATCTTGCACAGCAAGTAGGTATTGACGTACTCCGATACCAAAAATGAAATTAACGACGCGATCAGCACTGAAGACAGGTGACCAATCACCTGGTTATAGGGCTCATCCAGTTTCCAGTCAGACAGCCCTGGCAGATAAGTCGTTACGCTGAGCATGGCAATAATGAGTGCATTACTCACAAAGGCAAAAAATATGGCCCTTCTTGCAAGCCTGAGGCCATAAGACTCATTGAGCACATCCACAATAAGAAAGGTCAACGGGTATAAAAAAGCCCCCGGTGTTACCACAATGCCCGGCCACTCCAGAAAAATAGGTTTGGTGGCCGCAATACTGGTGAATATGTAGAGGGTAAATAACAGCAGATTCAAAACAACATAGATCATCCATGAACGTTCGTGACGGTCTTTGAAGTCGTAGGCGGTCACAGAGCCCTCTTGTGAGTAGAGCTTTTTATGAATTGTCTTGACCTCGGCCGGATTAAAATTATCCATCACCTCGCTGCTTATTAGCTCAGACAATTTAACTTTGATCACTTTACCGGTTGCCACCACCATGACAATGACCCGGCTTTTATGATTATCGAAGCCAAGCAGTTTGTACCTGGAGTTATCCGCCTCACACTTACAGGTCATTGAAACGCTCCTCGACGATATACCCGATCACACATAGCCCACTCGATTCAATCGACTGACCGTCCACGATACTGAGCCGCAAAGTGCCCGTGTCGTATGCCAAGTGGTCGCCAATCCTGTTCACGCAGCCCTTGTGAACGATCAAGACATCACCGGCCCCATAAGATGCATAACGTCGATATTCCAAAATAACAGCCACCATGTTATGAGCCGAGCCGAAATAGTAAGTGAGTGGAAAACGCGTTACCAATTCACCAATTGGTTTGTCAAGACAACTGATTAATTGCCCTTCTTTTAGAATGGGTACAGCCGCCGGATTCATGTTCCCTTCGATTGAAGCACTCCGCTCCAGCGTTTCTTTTTCTTCAAAATCTATTCGTTCTATTTCTTCGTAAGACACACCAAAAAAATTAGATATCTTGCGCACGGTGGAGTGCTGAACATTGGATACCTTACCTTCTAAAATATTGTAGATCGTGGTTCGTGTCAGGCCACTGGCAACACACAGTGACACCTGAGTTTCTCCGCGACTCTTGATCAAATAGCGAATATTACTTTTTAAATTTTTATTCTTTTCTTTTCGATGCATCTTGCCCCCTTCACACTGTACACGCCGAGCCTACGACTTACCTTCAACGCTTGAGACGGACTCATAGTGCAAATGTTTCGCCCATAAAACCAGCAAGAAAAACAAGACAAAAAATTTCATCACGCGTGCAGTCTTTTTATCACGAACGAACTATCCGCCTAGCATGTAGGCAACTTGCACAGCCATAGCGTTAAAAACACGGCGAATTATCTGCACATATTTTTATTATTGATTACTTGAGATTAACCATTACTTTGGACACGTGTTAACTTTTATGAAAAGTACGTTTAATACTTATTGCACGCAGAACTGACACTCACCCAATAGCCATCCTCCCTACGCTTGGGGTTTCCCGTGAAAAAAACATCTCCGGCTTCAATCGACTTTGTTCCAGAAGGCTCTGCAATTGACACGCTTGTGCTGGACCGCGCAGCCGCTGATCGGGCGCTCGACTTCTATCTGCCCGATACATCACTGCTCGATGTGTCACCGTCAGCCATTACGACACTTAAGGACAGCGCCAACCTTCAAGCCGCCTTGAGCTGTGCGTCTGATTTGCTGCGTTGCGCAGCACGATCGGCCAATGAAGTGAGCAATGCGCTAAAAGGGGTACAACGTGATCACGCGTTACAGATCATCAACAGGGTCGAAAAAGCCAGACAGCACATTGAAAACTCTCTGGCCGGGCTCACAGCTTCGTGGGAAATGATCCCTGGCCAAACCGATTGGCAGGCAACTGAGTGACTGACAGGGGGGCACTGGTTCGCCCCCGGCAGGACACACGCGTCGTTACATCGACACAAAAAAGAAGCTGACAATCAGCCCCATGCCGATAAACCAGACAATCGAGCGCAACAGCGCCCAGTCGGCCAGGTAGCAGATGATGTACAGCAGGCGGCTGGTGATGAATAGCACCGCCAGCACATCAATGGTCACTGGCTGGGCGTTGCCCACGATGTCGGCAATGATCACCGCCGCCGCAAAGGCCGGGGTTACTTCAAAGCTGTTGAGCTGGGCGTTGTGGGCGCGTTTGGCAGACCCTTCGAGGGTGGCGAGAAACGCGCGCGGGTCATGGTTTTGTCGGGGGCCGAACTTGCCTTGGCTGAACTTGGCAATGCCGGTACAGACGTACGGCAAACACAGGGCAATCAGTACACACCAGAAGGCAACGGTCATGGGACTTTCCTTTTTAGAGTTTCATCACGAGCATGCCGATCAGCACCCGTCCACAGGCTAAGAGCCTCGGGCGGGCAAAAGGTTCTTGGCGCTGCTGGCGCTCGCTTGGTTGTAACAGCAGCGGTCTAAACTTCCAGCGATCTTTTGCGCTTTGCGTGGGTCCAAACAAACCACCGCCACCTGCACCAACGCCTACGCTTAACCCAGAGTGTGCCAGGTAAAGATGTGTCCCTGAGCGCTGCGATTACATCAAACACACAGTCCGACCCGTTCGGGCTTCCATTCACTCACGCCACCACAGGATCCCGGATGCTTGAGCTTGTTGCTGCGTTTATCTGCCTGACTTCACTACTCACGTATGTGAATTACCGTTTTATCGGCCTGCCGCCAACGATTGGCGTCATGGTCACTGCCCTTATGTTTTCGCTGCTGTTGCAGGGTTTGAGCTTTCTCGGCTATCCGGGGCTCGAAGACCGTGTGCAAGAGCTGATCGGCCAGATCGATTTCAGCGATTTGCTGATGAACTGGATGCTGTCGTTCTTGCTGTTTGCCGGCGCCTTGCACGTTAACTTCAATGACGTGCGCAGTTATCGCTGGCCCATTGGCCTGCTGGCCACCTTCGGTGTGCTGATCGCGACCACGGTCATCGGCAGCCTCGCTTATTACATTTTCGAGCTGTTCGGCTGGCATATCAGCTTCCTGTATTGCTTGCTGTTTGGTGCGCTGATTTCCCCGACCGACCCGATCGCGGTACTCGGTGTGTTGCGTACGGCCAACGCGTCCAAGCCGCTGAAAACCACCATTGTGGGCGAGTCGTTATTTAATGACGGCACCGCGGTCGTGGTGTTCACCGTGTTGCTCGGCATCGTGCAACTGGGCGAAACCCCGAGCCTGAGCTCGACCGCCATGCTGTTCGCCCACGAGGCCATAGGCGGCGTGGTGTTTGGTGGCCTGATCGGGTACCTGGTGTACCTGATGATCAAAAGCATTGAGCAGTATCAGATCGAGGTGATGCTGACCCTGGCGCTGGTGATCGGCGGCTCGGCCATGGCCAGTGAGCTGCACGTGTCTGCGCCGATTGCGATGGTGGTGGCCGGTTTGATCATCGGCAACCTGGGCCGCAACAAAGCCATGAACGACATGACCCGCCGCTACATGGACGGCTTTTGGGAACTGCTCGATGACATGCTCAACGCGCTGCTGTTTGCGTTGATCGGTATGGAACTGTTGCTGCTGCCATTCTCGTGGCTGCACTTGCTGGCGGCCGGCGTATTGGCCCTGGCGATTCTGCTCTCGCGCCTGCTTACCGTGGCCCCGGCCATTGTGCTGCTGCGTCGCTGGCGCACCGTGCCGCGTGGCACCATCCGCATTCTCACTTGGGGTGGCCTGCGTGGCGGTGTATCGGTAGCCTTGGCCCTGGCGTTGCCGTTGGGCCCGGAGCGCGACTTGATCCTGAGTATCACCTACATCGTGGTGCTGTCTTCGATCCTGCTTCAAGGCCTGACCATCGGCAAACTGGTCAGCCACGTCACCAAAGATGCGCCAGCACCTGCTGAATCCGAACACGCGCATTAAGCCTCAAAGCCCCCGCTCTACCGGCCCGGGCTGCGATTGTTGATCTTCAACAATTGCAGCCCGGCGCTCATTTCGTCCTGTTCCCGGCGTTTCCCGTCAGCTTGGCTACACTCCTTTCAAAATGTAAAAAAGTACGTCACGAAAGGAGAAAGTGATGAGTTCGTCTGCTGCCTATGCACCACCCCGGCGCCATCTCGGCGCTTACATCGTGATCATCACCGCGTTGATTGCTTTGTGTATCACTGCGTGGCGGTTCTTTACGCCGTTATCCGGGATAACCGATTCCGGTGGCGCGATGGTCGCCATGCTGGCCGAGTTTGTGCTGTTCATTCTGGGCCTGTTACTGATCAAGACAGAGGCCGGAGGGGCCAGGGCTTTCTTCCTGTTCCTGGCTTGGGTAGGTGTTATCGGGACGTTTTTTGCCGCCTTGTTGCTACATGGCTGGTGGACTGCCGCCGTGCTGGTTGTGTGCGCTGTAGGTGTCCTCATTGAAACGTTTGGCAGCAAGCCAACAAGGAGCGCGTGAGATGAGCACAATGAAAAAGAACCTTTTGGCAGCACCTGCCCTTTGTATGCTTGCGGGCATTTCTACAGCCCATGCAGACACCACCTACGTGGTTCCACCACCGCTTCTGGCGCAGTCCAGCGTCTCTGCTGAAGACGCCAAGCTGCCGATTCCTACCGGTAAAGAGTGGGACACCTTCCACGGCCAGCTCAGCTCACAGAAGTACTCGCCGCTGACGCAAATCAACAAGGACAACGTCGGGCAGTTGAAGAAGGTCTGGCAGTATTTCACCGGGGACATGTCTGACGGCACCGGTAAAACCCCGGCCACCGTCTGGTCCGCCACGCCTATCTTCGCCAACGACACGCTGTACGTGGGCACGCCGTTCTACCGCATCATTGCCCTTGAGCCCGAGACCGGCAAAGAGAAGTGGGTGTATGACACCAAGTCCGCATTGGTGGCCGAAACCCAGCCCGCGCTGAAGTCCCGTGGTGTGTCCTACTGGCAGGAAAAAAACCCGCAAGCGGGTGTTGCCTGTCAGAAGATGGTGTACCTGGGCAACATGACCGCGCAGTTGTACGCCGTCGATGCTGACACCGGCAAACCGTGCGAAAACTTCGGCAAAAATGGCGTTGTGGACGTTAACCAGTGGAACAAGCAGAACAACAAATGGCCGTTGTCGCAGTTGCAACCGCCTACCGTGATCGGCGACAAGCTGATCGTGGGCTGGGCCGGTAAAGACTGGGAGTACGAAGTCGAATCGCCAGGCTCGCTGTTTGCCCTGAACGCCCGCACTGGCGAGCTGGAGTGGGAATTCAAGCCGATCCCTGAAGAAGAAGCCGGCAAAACCGGTACCGCCAATATCTGGACCGCCATGTCCTATGACCCGGCGCTGGGGTTGCTGTACATCCCTGTGTCCTCGCCGTCGCCCAACTACTGGGGCGGCAACCGCACCAACCCTATTCCGCTGGGCACCTCAACCACGGCGTTGGATATCAACACGGGTAAAGTCGTGTGGTCGCGTCAGTGGGTTCACCACGATATCTGGGACTACGACATCAACTCTGCGCCGACGCTGATGGACATCACCGTTAATGGCAAACCTGTGGCGGCGCTGGTACAAGCGACCAAAATGGGCTTCCTGTTTACCGTGGACCGTCGCACCGGTGAAGACGTGTGGCCGATTGAAGAACGTCCGGTGCCTAAAGGCGAAGCCAAGGGTGAAGTCTACTCACCGACCCAACCGTTCCCGACCAAGCCTGAACCGCTGCTGGACCAGTCGAAAAAACCGGCCATCTGGAAAATTGCTGACATTGTCGGCTTTGGCCAGTGCAGCAAGATGTGGGACGGCCTGGAATACAACGGCATGTACTCGCCGCCCGGCCTCAAAGGCAATGGCGTGCTGGCCTACCCGGACAGCGCCGGTGGTGTGCAGTGGGGTGGCGTAGCGTTCGACCCGGTCAGCCAGGTCGCCATCGTCAACACCTCGCACATCGTGCAGATGATCAAGCTGTGGGATCGCGAGGCCTACGACAAACAGCCTAAAGAATCTGGCAACGAAAACGGCTTCTACCCACAAATCGGCGCGCCTTACGGCATGTCGTTGGTCAACGCGCAGAACTGGGCCGGCATGCCGTGCTGGGCTCCGCCGTTCGGTGAACTGGTGGCGATCAACATGCAGACCGGTGACGTGAAATGGCGTCGTCCGATGGGGGCTGTTCAACAGTGGGGCTGGTACATGCCGCCAGACATGGGTTCGCCAACCATTGGTGGCCCGGCGGTGACAGCCGGTGGCGTGGTGTTCATTGGCGCCTCGATGGACGCCAAGGTACGCGCCTACGCACTGGATGACGGTAAAGAACTGTGGTCTGACATCGTCATGGCCCCTGCCGTCGCCAACCCTGCGGTGTACGAATACAAAGGCAAGCAATACGTGGCTTTTGTCGCAGGCGGCAACTCGATCATGAAAGATCAAGTGGGCGACCAAGTGGTGGTGTACGCGCTGCCGAAGTAAACGCGAAGCCCTCACAGGGTCTATGACCCTGTGAGGCACCTCGTAGCAGCTGTCGAGTCTGCGAGACTGCGTCCGATTGCGAAGCGATCGTAAACCCACAAAACCCGATTTAACTGAAGAACCTCGATAACCCGTTTACGACGGCTGCGCCGCCGGACGTAGCCTCGCAAAGCTCGTCAACTGCTACGCGATTTGTACCCCTCTCTCTATCCGCCGCAGCTGTTCATTGGCTCGCTCGGCGAACAATTCCAGTAACCCTTCCAGCAGATGCACCGGCGCTTCGTCGGCGCGGGTCAGGGCGTACAGGGTGATCGGCAATGCCGGGCTCAACGGGCGGATGACGGTGCTTGCCGCTGAGGCGCCCAGGGCGGTGAACGGGTCTATCACGGCCAACCCAGCTCCCGATTCCACCATCGCTCGCGCCAGCGAGTAGGTCTGCACCGCAATGTTGATGCGCGGGGGCGGCTCGATGGTTTTCAGGTAACTGTCCAAACGCGCAAACAACGGGTCGGCGCTGCTAAGGCCAATCAACGGTGCGTCCGCCAGTTCATGCAGCGCCAGCGGCTCGCCCTCACGGTCCTCGCTCCAATAACCCCGTGGCGCCAACGCGACCAGCACGCTGTGGGCCAACGCCTGGGCCTTGAGCCCCGGGTGGTCGGGCAGTTTTAAAGTCAGCGCTACGTCCAGCTCACGCATCAGCAGGCTTTGCACCAGTTCACGACTGTGTGCGCTCGCCAGTTCGCAGCGGCTGTCGGGATAGCGGCGCGTCCACTCGCCAATCACTGGCGGCAACAAGGACAACGCCAACGCAGGCGTGCTGCCGATGCGCAAGCGATGCCCCGGTGTGCGCCGCAAGCTTTCGGCCAGACGCTGCACGCCTTGCACGCTCTCGCTGACTTTTTCGACCTCGCGCTCCAGCAGCAGCGCCTCGGGGGTAGGCTGCAGTTTGCCGCGCACGCGCAAAAACAACGGGAACCCCAGTTGCATCTCGGCATGCTGCAGGACTTTGCTCACCGCAGGTTGCGAGACATGCAGCAACTGGGCGGCGGCGCTGATGGAGCCGGTCTGACGAATAGCCTGAAAAATTTCGATGTGGCGCAAGCGCATGGTGGCAGTCCATAACCTTTGTTTATGGGTGAAGCATCTTTAATCATTGTTCAGCGCCTGTCACCTGCCCCTAATCTGAAACCCGCACAACAGTGGGTAAGGACTGACATGGCACAGCGCGTTTGCATCATCGGGGGTGGGGTTATCGGGCTGGCAACGGCGTATGCGCTGGTGCGCGAAGGCTTTGACGTGAGTGTGATCGAAGCCCGCCCGACCCTCGGCAGCCAGACCAGCTTTGCCAACGGCGGCCAATTGTCGTACCGCTATGTCGCCCCGCTGGCCGATGCTGGCGTGCCATTGCAGGCGCTGGGCTGGATGTTGCGCAGCGACTCACCGCTCAAACTGCGCCCGCGCATGGATCCGGCGCAATGGCGCTGGCTGGCCTCGTTTGTGGCCGCCTGCCGGGGGTCGGTCAATCAGCGCAATGGCGCACACCTGCTGCGTTTGGCATTGCTGAGCCAGGCCACGTTGCAGCAATGGCGCGAGGAAGACCACCTGGACGGGTTCCAGTGGCGCCGTAACGGCAAGCTGGTGGCTTTTCGCGAACCGTCGCACTTCGCCAAGGCCCGGCAAAACGTTATCCACAGCTCATTTCAGCAAGCGCTCTCTGCCAGCGAATGCTCGGCTCTGGAGCCCGGTTTGCAGGGTTCCACGTTTGTCGGTGGCATTTACACCCCCGATGAAGAGGTCGGCGATTGCCACGCCTTCTGCCAACAGTTGTTCGCCCGTTTACAGGCCTCGGGGCGCTGCACATTTTTGCTGGGCAAAACCGTCACCCGTTTGCATCACGAGCACGGTGAGGTCAAGGCCGTGCACATGGGCGACGAGGTGCTGCCGGTCGATCAACTGGTGCTCGCAGCGGGGCATAACAGCCCGGCCTTGAGCTTGCCGGGGCTGAATCTGCCGCTGTATCCGCTCAAGGGTTACAGCCTCACATTGGCGTTGAGCGATCCCGGCAAAGCCCCCGACGTGAGCATCACCGATTACGACCGCAAGATCGTGTACGCCCGCATTGGCGAGCAATTGCGCATTGCCGCGATGGTCGACATCGTCGGTTTTGATGCCTCACTCGACCCCAAACGCCTCGCGCAAATGCGCCAACTGGCCCAAAGCACCTTCCCCGAAGCGGGCGATTACCAACACGCCATTGAGTGGGCAGGCATGCGCCCGGCCACCCCCAGCGGCGTACCGATTCTGGGCGCCAGCGGCTATCGCAACTTGTGGCTCAACCTGGGCCACGGCGCGCTGGGCTTTACCCTGGCCTGCGGCAGCGGGCGCTTGCTGAGCGAGTTGATTGCACAGCGCAAAACCTCCATTGACCTGCAAGGTCTGGCCTTGCACGCCGCCTGACCATTGACCCACACCTCAAGGAAATGCCCGATGACGATTCACCGCATTCACAGCAATGACCGTTTAAGCGCCGCTGCGACCTATGAGGCGCTGGTGTTTCTGTCCGGGCAGGTGCCGACCGGTAGCGAAGACATTACCGCGCAGACCGAAGAAGTCCTGAGCAAGATCGACGCCTTGTTGGCCGAAACCGGCAGCAGCAAGGACCACATCCTCAACGCCACGATTTACCTGCAAAACATTGAGCGCGACTTCGCGCCCATGAACGCGGTGTGGTCTGCCTGGCTGTCTGCAGGCAAGGCGCCGACGCGCACAACACTGCAAGCGCAACTGGCCCGACCGCAGGTGCTGGTGGAAATCAGCGTGATTGCTGTCCGTCGCTAATCAGCTTGAAACCGGAGAATAAGAAGATGAAAAAGCTCACCTTGATCAGTTGCACGCTGGGCCTTTTGCTCAGCCACTCACTGCACGCCAGCGAAGCGCCGTTGCAGGGCACGCTCAAAAAAGTCGCTGATTCCGGGAGCATAACCCTGGGTTATCGCGATGCATCGGTGCCTTTTTCCTACGTAGGCGATAACACAGGCAAGCCGATGGGCTATTCAGTGGAGCTGGCGAACAAAATCGTCGAGCGCATCCAGCAGCAAGTCGGCGGCGCGCCACTGAAGGTCAAATACAACCTGGTGACTTCGCAAACCCGGATCCCGCTGGTGCAAAACGGCACGGTTGATCTGGAGTGCGGCTCAACCGGTGTGACGGCCGAACGACAAAAACAGGTAGCGTTTTCGTATGGTTTTATCTACGTCAAAGGCCAGTTGCTGACCGCCAAAAACAGCGGCATCCAGGGCTTTGATGACCTGCGCGACAAGAACGTCGTGACCACGGCGGGCACCACCAATGAGCGCTTTCTCAAGAGCTACAACGCTGACCACAAAATGAACATGAACGTGATCAGTGCCAAAGACCACGGCGAGGCATTCAAGATGCTCGAAACCGGCCGTGCCGTGGCCTTTTACATGGATGATGCGCTGCTCTACGGCGAACGTGCCAAAGCCCGCGACCCGCACAACTGGGTGGTGGTGGGTCACGAGCAGTCCCGCGAAATCTACAGCTGCATGGTGCGCAAGGACGATCCACAGTTGCTGGCGGTGGTGAACCAAGCGCTGGCGGATCTGTATCAGTCGGGCGAGATCAACGGCATCTATCAGCGCTGGTTTGAGCAGCCGATTCCACCGAATGGCCTGAACCTGGAGTTCCCGATGACCGCCGAACTGAAGCAGATCATCGCCAAGCCGGTGAGCGATCCGGTGGAGTAAACCCGGGGCTTACGACACCCACGGCGACGTGCGGATGATCTCGACGAAGTTCAGCGGTTTGAAGCTTGGGTCGATGTCCACCAGCACGTCGGCGTTAACCGTGCCGAACGTGGTGTCGGGGCGATGTTTAAAGCCGTTGGCGAAGGCGCAAAGAATGCATTCCTTGAAGCCTTCACCACGCGGGTGCGCATGCACCACGGCTTCGCGCTGCTCAGTGGGGAACGCCGCGTAATCAATGCCCAGCACGTCCATTTCTACGCCCGCTGTCACCAGCGCCACGTTTGGTCGCAGGTGTTGCGGTACACCCGGCGTGGTGTGCAGCGCAATGGACAACCACACTTGCTCAACATCGTCGTCGCTCAGGCCAAACGGTTTCATGAAGGCTTTGGCGTTGTTGGCGCTGTCGACTTCAAAACGCTCGGTGTCTGTGCGATGGCCTTCAACCAGGCCCAGATCATGGAACATCGCCCCCACGTACAAAAGCTCCGGGTCATAGGCCAATTGCTTGCGTTGGCCGCTCAGCGCGCCAAACAAAAACACGCGACGCGAGTGGTTGTAGAGCAAATCGGACTCAACATCACGGATGTATTCAGTCGTGGCTTTGGCCAAGGCGCTGTCCGGAATGACGATGCCTGCGATGGTCTGACTCATGGCGAACTCCTCGATCAAGCGCCGGGGTGGCGCTGTTGAGTTCAGTGTGGACCGCGCCCCCCATGGCAACAATCGTCACGCAGGTGCGATTCGTGCCAATCAGGTGGCAATGCCGGCCACCCCTTTAAACAGGCTTGCCACACCGGGCGGCGGCGGTATTTGATGTATCACCCCTCAGACGGCGACCCCTGATGACCTTGAAGATCGCATTGATCGTTTTCCCCGGCGTGCAGGCCCTGGATGTGACCGGCCCCATGGATGTGTTTGCCGAGGCCAATGTGTTTCTGCCGCCTGCTCAGCGCTATCAACTGGAGGTGCTGGGCCTGGAGGCAGGCTTGCTGGCCTGCTCCAACGGCTTGTCGATCCAGGCCCATCGGCATTTCACCGAAGCCAGCACAGCCTACGACCTGGTCTTGAGCGCTGGCGGCCCGGCGCTGCCCACTCAGGATTTCGGTCCGGTGTTTTATAGCTGGTTACGCACGCTGTGCCGCCGCTCGCGTCGCTTTGGTTCGATCTGTAACGGGGCGTTGATGCTCGCGCGCGCAGGCTTGCTGGACGGCCGACGGGTGACCACCCACTGGGGCGATGTCGCAGCCCTGGCGCGCCTGTGCCCGAGCGCCAAACTGGAAGCCGATCGCTTGTATGTGCAAGACGATAACTTGTTTACCTCAGCCGGGGTGACGGCCGGGATTGATCTGTCGCTGTATGTGTTGAGCCAGGATCATGGCCCCGAGGTTGCGCTCAGCGTGGCCAAACGGCTGGTGGTGTTTACCCAGCGTTCGGGCGGGCAGTCGCAGTTCAGCCCGTTTTTGACCGCAGCCACCCCGGACGATTCGCCGGTGGCGGCGGTGCAACGGTTTGTGCAGGCCAACCTGCGTGCGGATCTGACCATCAGTGAACTGGCGCAAGCGGCCAACATGAGCCCGCGCAATTTCTCTCGGGTATTTGCCCGTGACACTGGAATTACCCCAGCACAATTTGTTGAGGGTGCGCGGGTAGATGCCGTCCGCGCCTTACTGGAAAACCCGGCACTGGCCCTCAAGACCGTGGCTTACGAATGCGGTTTTCGCGATGCGCATCACCTGCGCAGCGTGTTCATGCGCAGGCTGGGCGTCTCGCCGCAGCAGTTCCGGGCGAACTTCGCAGTGATGGCGTAACGAGTATTCCTGTAGGAGCGAGCTTGCCTCGCGATCTTTTAAAGATCAAAAGATCGCGAGGCAAGCT